>CAZDKN010000001.1:0-1665 GCA_964506065.1 uncultured Saccharimonas sp. (SeqCode)
GGGACGATTTTCATGACATCAGTATTGATCGCTTCACGGATTTTTTCTGTAAAGGCGCTTGTTTTTAGATAATAGTTGTCTTCACTCACCTGCTGGTATTGCGTTTGATGGTCAGGGCAGACGCCACCAGTTGCTTGCACTTCTTTGTCGGTAAAAAATGCCTCGTGCCCGACACAGTACCACCCTTGATACTTACCTTTGTAGATGTATGGCGCCAAGGTCTGCCAGATATATTGAACGGCACCGATATGATGTGGGTCTGTGGTGCGAATAAAGTCAGTATACTGAGCGTCTACTTTCTTTACCAGCGATTCAAAGTTCACATAGGTCGAATCGGTGTAAGCTTTTGGATCCATGCCCGCCTCGGCAGCTTTGGCGGCAATCTTGTTGCCGTGTTCGTCGGTACCAACTTGAAAACGAACCTCATGACCATTTTGTTTTTGATAGCGCGTCCAAATATCAGCCAGCAGGTAGTCTAGGGCATTGCCAATATGAGGCGTGCCGTTCACATACGGAATTGCGGTTGCAATGTAAAGCTTTTTATCCATCAGGATTTATTGTAACAGAGAAAAGAATGTAATCGTAGGGTAGGTGTGTTTATTAATTTACAGATACTGGAATATTTGAGTCTACACTGCTACCATTACCTAGCTGACCTGATCCTCCCTCTCCCCAGCAGAAAATTTCACCACTTGATACGGCACAAGCATGGAAAGACCCTGTTGCTATAACCTCGAGTGTTTTACCGTTCAGCACACCAGCAGTAGAGACAGCAACTGGAACCAGTGAGTTGGAGTTTGCACCGTTACCTAAGCCCCCGTCCGTACCAGAGCCCCAGCAATAGGCTTCCCCATCGGCTATTGCACATCCGTATGTTCCCATAGTTATTTTTGATACGATCTTGCCGCTAAGTACACCAGCGGTGGAGACAGCCGACGGTGATGGAGCGTTTGCGGTTCCGCCATTGCCAAGCGTTCCGGTACTGCCATTACCGCCCCAGCAAAATGCCTCACCAGAAGCAACTGCGCAAGTCGAACCGTTTCCTAGTGAAATATCCGTCACGGTCTTGCCGCTAAGTACACCAGCGGTGGAGGTAGCAATCGGCACATAGCTGGCGCTGTAGTTACCTGTGCCCAGCTGACCCTGGCTATTATAGCCCCAGCAATATATAAGTCCGGCCGATGTAACACATGTGTGGCTATTATCTGCTTCTATGAGTTCTAGTGTCTTACCGCCAAGAACACCAGCGGTGGAGACTGCTACAGGAATGTTTGAATTTGGGTCGCCACTGCTGTTCCCCTGGAGGGCACCCATTCCCCAACAGTATGCCTCGCTACTAGCAATCGCGCAGGTATGACCATAACCTGCTGCGATAGCCGTCACGGTCTTGCCGCTAAGTACACCAGCGGTGGAGACTGCTACAGGGACATTTGAATTCGCATCACTGCCATTACCCAGCTGCCCAAATCCACCGTCACCCCAACAGTATGCCTCGCCGTCGGCAATAGCACAGACGTGATTGCTGCCAGCGTTGATGTCCGTCACTGTCTTGCCCCCAAGTACGCCGGAGGTAGCTACCGCAACAGGCACATTTGATTGTGTATTGCTTGCGTTACCCAGCTGACCATCATAGTTTGTTCCCCAGCAGTAGGCGCGCGCGCCTTT
>CAZDKN010000001.1:1675-20279 GCA_964506065.1 uncultured Saccharimonas sp. (SeqCode)
CCACAAGTGAAACCTGAACCGGCAACTACCTTAGTCCAAACATTCTCTGCTGGTGAATCAGCTATTGCTGCAGCCGATGCGGCTAAATTACTACATGCACCCTGCGACGACTCTTTTGTTGCCGCCGAGAAGATAGTCTTGTATTGACCTGACTGCGGATTATAAGCACGAATACAATAATCACTAGAGTCTACAACAACATCAATAATGTTCCCGCTGCTTGGATTGAAATTCAGGTCACTATCCACACCATCACCTGAATACCACTCTTTACCGGCAACGCCATTTTTTAGTCCGTACTGTGTTTGTATCCCATCAAGCGCATCAAGATCTGATAAGACACTGCTGTCTCGTGCTGCTGACTGAATGCCGTTATATGCTACAAAAACAAGGGTAGACAAGATACCAATTATCGTAATGACAATAACCAGCTCAATAAGCGTGAAACCCGATGTCCGAAGCTTAGCAAAGTGACGTGTCATTGTACGGTCATTTTAGCATGAGCGTTATGGATGAACAACTCGCACAAGTCGCACCCAGTCATCAAGTGATAATGCTTCGGCCCGCACGTCTGGACTGATGCCCGCTTCATTCAGCAACACCTCAACCTGTTCTTTGGAAAGCTTGAGCCCTCCAGACAAACTGCTACGAAGCTTTTTACGTTTGGCCGAAAAACCTGCTTTTACGACAGTGAAGAAATATTTTTCAGATACGTCGGTCAGAAAAGGCGTTTGCCGAGTACGGAGTATAACAACCTGGCTGTCGACTTTTGGCGGCGGTGTGAAAAAGCGTGCGGGAACAACGTCGCCCAATGTCACATCAGCAAAAAGCTGTGCGCTTACAGCGAGTATGCTCATTTGACCAGGTTCTGCCGCTAAACGCTCGGCAACCTCTTTTTGCACAAGTAATACCGCGATGCGCGGTTTGTTCTGTGCTGTCATCAGCATCTGAACGATTTTGCTAGTAATGTAATACGGAACATTTGCGACAACCGCGTAACCAGCAGGCAACCCCGATAGATCAAACGACAAAATATCTTGCTCAATAACTTCCAGACTGGTTCCTGGGAATTGTGCAGGTAATTTCCTTGCAAGCTGCTCGTCAAATTCGACAGCCACAACCTTTTTGCTACGTCGCAAAAGTTCGCTCGTCAAAGTCCCCAGCCCGGGACCAATTTCAAGTACTGTGTCGTCGGATGTTAATTCAGCACACTCTGCAATATGAGCTAATACATCACGGTCTTTCAGCCAATGCTGACCGAGAGATTTATTATTCTGCATAGACACTAATGACTCGCTAGGATATTAAATGCGTACTGAATACGTTTTGACTCGACACAAATACCACACTTCTCGAACTTATTTTGGAAGATTATCACAGCCTCAACTACCGAATTAGTTGATCGAATAGCGTCACGAACACTCCTATATCCTCCATTTAACTCATCCATCAAAAACTGCAACTGGGTATAGATATTGTATGGATCTGGACGAGCCATCAGAGCCGCTTTACGACTACCTGTCCATTGAGCCAGTCCGTCGCCACTTGTATTGAAACGATGCTCTTGCATCAAGTTCCCCATAATGCCCGCTGTCTGCTCACGAGTGAAACCATTAGCAATAAAGAAATTCCAGCTAATCACTTCGTTTTCACTTGGCGTCGTGTACGCGCCACGGTATTTTGCACCCACAATATCGATCTGAGTAGTAGCTTCTTTAGTCGTAATACTAGCAATCTCTGTTCGTCCAACTTCCTGACCGTCTTTGATAAGAACTTCGTACGTCACACTGCGGGCACCAGCCTGACCAGGTGTTTTGGTGGCACGATACCCGACATACTGGTCACCGTCTTGGACTTCTGTGATTGTAAATCCGACTGATTCCTCGACAGTGATTGTTTGTTTGCCTTCGCGCCAAACTCGTACTTGAGCGCCTGCAACCAAAGGAGTGTCCTTACTAGGTACAACACGGTCGTTGGTCGTGAGCGTTACTCCTTTTTCTTTGAGCATGTCGCCCACCGTTTGTCCTTGTGTACGAGCTTCGGTTGTGTTGCCATAAAGAGTAAACGTAAAGGCGACCGCCCGATCTATTGTTAGTTTGAGTCCAGCTCCTTCGGACATAATATCGTCTGTGCGCGCAAGCGTCGTCATGTCTTCGGGGTGAATCATAATACCAGCACCTTCGGCGATCTGTTCGCCCGTTTGGTATGGCGTAATGATCTTTGTCTTGGTTGCACCGTCAATCACAATGACAGGTCGCGCACGATAAATATTGACACTGTACTCACTCGCAACAAGTTGTTCTGTTACTGCGGGTTCGACCGAGTCACTATCGTCAAGTTGTACGTCAGCTTCCTTTAGGGCATCGCCAACCGTCGCAGCTTCACTCATGATAACCGTCTGGGTGCCGCGGTCGTGAATCGTAATCAAACGTCCAGATTGTTGACCGTCGGTCGCGTTCACTCGACTATTCAACATAACAAACAAAATCCCAAAGACAAGCAAAACAAAAGCTGCGGCAATCGCACCTAAAGGTGTGGCGGATCTACGGATAAGACTCTTCATTGTTTTGTTGAACACCCCCAAGAAAGCGTGTTCCTATCATTATAGCAACTTTCCCTGCACGCTCCAACAACCACAACCGCTTTCAAAACCATACAAGGGTTTATCCCTTGCTCAGGAATTTCTCAGATTTTGGTGCGAAGGCCAAGCGTTTGCAAACTAGATTTTTTCGAGTCGGGCGTATTCGGCATTGAGTTTCTTGGTCTGTCCAGTATCGAATTTAATAGTCAGCGCCAATCCATCAACATCAATCACTTCGCCATTACCAAATGCGTTGGAGCGAACAATGTCGCCAACTGTGAAAGGTTCGTCGCTATAAAAGTCCTGCTCTTTCTGTACACGAGGTTCATTGCTGACGGCAGCAACCTGATCGCCCATGTCAGTGATAAATCGCGACATCGCATTGTAGCCTCGTTGACCAAATTGTAGACGGCTTTGAGCATACGTTAGGTGCAGTTCTTCGCGGGCTCTGGTCATACCTACGTATGCAAGCCGACGCTCTTCCTCGAGCTCGGCCGGACCTGCTTCATACACCCTAGAATGCGGAATAATGCCTTCTTCCATCCCGACGATAAAGACTACTGGGAACTCTAGACCCTTAGCGGCATGGAGCGTCATAAGTGTGACTTTGCCGTCACGACTATCTGTATCAGCGCTCGACATCAAAGCAACTTCTTCTAAAAAGTCAGGCAAGCTGGCAAAGTTCTGCGCATCAGACAGCAACGCACCTAAGTTGGCTTCTCGCTCCTCGGCTTGTGGACTGCCGTCTAGTATGTAATCTCGATAACCAGTTAGATCAATTAGCTTTTCGATGACGGTACTCGGATTGGCAGTTTCTAGCATCACTTGGACGATTCGTAGTTTCTCGCCAAGTGCAACGAGCGCTTGCTTGGCTCGTGCTGTAACTGTGCTCGTCTGCTCGACGTTAACGAGCGCACCCAGAATATCCATTCCACTTTCGGCTTGCCACGCCATGAATCGCTCCAGGCTAGTTTCACCGACGCCTCTAGTTGGGACGTTGACGATACGGCTGAAACTCATGCGGTCGTTAGGTTGATATACCAGCCGTAAATAGGCGATAATGTCCTTGATTTCTTTACGGTCATAAAACCGCACCCCGCCAACAATCTGGTATGGCACTCTCAGTCGCAAAAATGCGCGTTCCAACGTGTAGCTTTGCGCATTGGTACGATAGAGCACAGCAAAATCACCAAACTTTCGAGCTTTCATAGCAACATGACTCGAGATACGCTCAGCAACTAGATTTGCCTCTTCTGCCTCATCATATACGCCATGGACCTGGACTGGTGAACCCGGGCCTTCGGCTGTCCATAGTTTTTTGTCTGTACGCTGGACGTTTTTTGTAATAACATTGCTAGCCGCATCCAAGATGTTGCCTGTGCTGCGATAGTTTTGTTCGAGTTTGATTACTGTGGCGCCTTTAAAGTCTCTCTCAAAATTCAAAATATTCGTAAAATCTGCCCCACGCCAACTATAAATTGACTGCCAGTCATCGCCCACAACACAAATATTACGGTCGTCCCCTACAAGTGACTTCACAATTGCGTACTGGGCTGCGTTAGTGTCTTGATACTCGTCAATCAAGATATGCTTGAAGGTTGTTCGCCACTTCTGTCGAATTTTTGGCGCTTCTTTAAAAAGCCTAACGACCTCTAACAACAAATCGTCAAAATCAAGCGCACCTGCGGTTTTGCGAAGTTCTTCGTAGCGCTGGTAGACTTTGGCAACATTCTTTTGATAAGGATAATGTGCCGAGGCTTCGAATTCCGTTGGGTCAATCATCTCGTTTTTTGCGGTTGAGATAGCGGCACTGATTGATTGGGCTTTTACTTCCTTGTCGCTAATCGACAGTTGCTTCATGGCTTGTTTAATCAATCCGCGTCGATCGTCTTCGTCATAGATCACGAAGTTGCGAGCGATCCCGATTGACTCACCTTCGGCGCGGAGCAGGCGCACGCAGATACCATGGAATGTCCCCATCCACGGCATAAAACCGCGACTCGTGCCATCCTGGCCAAGTAACGTACCCAGGCGAGTGCGCATTTCTTTGGCTGCTTTGTTTGTGAAGGTAACTGCCAAAATTTCGTTCGGCCAGATTGACTCGTGCGAAATCAGGTATGCAATCCGGTGGGTCAGAGTTTTTGTCTTACCGCTACCTGCGCCAGCTAAAATCAAGAGCGGTCCAGAAGTTGTCTGTACCGCTCTAGCTTGAGCTGTGTTTAACCCATCAAGAATGTCCATTGCTATCCATTATAGCAGCGATAGGTGTCAACAGGTAGTAGCTGGTGGCTTTAAAAGCTGGATTACGGGTGACATTCGATGGGGCAACACCCGCTTTTGATGTTTCTGAAAGAAAATCAAAAGAAGGGGTAAATCGAACGGCAGGACCCGTGGGGCTATAAATTCGGAAGTACGAAGAAGTACACAGCCGCACCGACGCCAGCGCCAACAACAAGTAGTAGAAATATCCATAGTACGACAAACAGGCCTGATTTTTTCTTTGAACCACTTTGAGGCTTTTTGTATGCTTCAGTATCAAATACTGTGCCCACTGGCTTATCACCTGTACTTGGTTGCTCTTTATACTGTTGGTTGATCGAAGTTGGACCCGCAGGCGCTGTTGACGCAGCTGTGGTTGGTGCTGTTTCTGCCTTCTCGTGTTGTGAGTCCTCGTTAGACTCAATCGACAAAAGCCCAGGCTGCAGCTCGGCAGGCATTGGTGTGTCGTTTTCGATTGGGTGATCCTCGTTCTTTGGCATGTCTTCAGTAGGTGCTGTCGTTGGCGTATCTACAGGCGTGGCACTTGGTGCTGGTTCGACACCAGGAGCAGCAGGTGCTGGCTCGGGGGTTTCCGCCGAAAACGCCCCGAGTGGACGCTTCTCTACCTTGGCATCACTCAGAAATGGCGTTTCAAGAGGTGTCGTCATTTCGTTTGACGGTGAGGCTGTTTGAGGAGTTGCTGCTGCTGGAGTTGATTCTGGTGTCGCTTGAGAGGCGGCATGAAAGTCGATTGGATCAGGCCATGCTGCTGTCTTGGTATTGGTTTCGGGCGCGCTATCAGCAGGAGCGGGCGTCGAATCTGCGGACGATGGTGGCGTAATTGTCGCTGCTTCGCGTGATGCAGGGCGCGGCGGAACAGTGGCAGAACCGCGCATGTCTGATGACGGATGGACAACATCCATGAACCGACCAGAGCTGCGACGTTCTGCAAGAGGTGGCGTAGATGCTGGCGTTACTGGCGGAGTTGTTGGCGCAGCAGGCGGAGTCGAGACAGCTGGAGCAGGGGTCGTCGAATCTGCAGGCGCAGGTGTACCTCCTGGACTAATCAAAGAGTTTACTGCTCTATCTAGTTCGTCAAAATCAATGTCTTTCATACTACCACCCTATCCTTTGCCCGCTGCGGCTTTATGTGCTTTCTTAATAATCTCATTAAATACGTGCGCATCCAAACTAGCACCACCTACCAACAATCCATCAACCTCTGTTAATGCAAGATAGTCAGCGGCACTTTCTGCCTTTACACTTCCGCCGTACAACACCTGAATATCGTTGGCTGACTTTTCACCATACAAGTGCTTGATTTGACTTCTAATAGCGCGGGTTGCGGCCACAACATCAGTTGGCATTGCGTTTTGACCCGTTCCAATAGCCCAAACAGGCTCATAGGCGATAACAATATGCTCCAACTCTTCACTGGTTACGTTGGCAAGCCCACCGATCAGCTGATCGTGGAGGACATCTGCCGTTTCGCCTTCACTTCGTTCGAACGCAGTCTCACCGATACAAAGAATCGGTTTGATATGGTTGCGGATCGCTGCCTGGACTTTGGCTCGAATATCTTTGTCAGACTCGTGAAATACGTGACGTCGTTCGGAGTGACCGACCAATGCATACTGAACAATCCCTCGCAGTTGAGACGCCGAAATTTCACCAGTATACGCGCCGTGATCGCGCCAGTAGAAGTTCTGTGCGGCGAGTTTAAACTGCCTGCGATTAACCTGCAAACTCAGTGATTGTAGCGTTAGCGACGTCGGAGCCAAGACAACCTCTACATCACGGTGACTTTTCACCAACCTAGACAGCTGGTGAACAAACAAACTAGCCTCGCCCATGTCGAGGTTCATCTTCCAATTCCCAACAATTAGTGTTTTATCTCGTGCCATCGCCTATATTACTTATGGTTATTACTGTTAGTGTACACTTTTGTGGTCGGAGCGTCTAGCAAACTTTCGATGCCTGGCATTTTATTGCCTGACATAAGTTCCAGACTTGCACCACCACCAGTCGAGACATGCGTAAAGCTTTTACCTCCATGGCCGTCCCATTTGAGCACAAAGTCAGCCGTATCCCCGCCTCCGATAATCGACATCGTCTCTGGCTGAGATGCAAGTGCGAGCGCCAAACGGGCAGAACCGTGCGCAAAAGCTGGTTGTTCGGCATAGCCCATTGTGCCGTTCCAGATGACGGTCCCCGCAGTTTTGACAATGTCTATCATCCTTTCGATAGATTGGTCGCCGATGTCTAGCATGTCGTTATTGCCGATATGGTCAAGATCGACTACTTGGCGCGGTGCGTCACTTTCGATCGATGGCGCAATTGCTGCGTCCGTTGGCAGCACAATAAAGTCGTTTAGTGCCGAGACCCCTTTGTCGCGAACCGCTTGGTAAATACGGTCAATTTCACTGAACTGATCTTCCTCGACCATACTAACTCCCATAGAAATACCTTTATGAGCAAGGAATGTATTAGACAAAGCGCCGCCAACAATAATCGTATCCGCCATCTCAACGAAGCGTTCAATGAGTGGAATTTTATCACTGACCTTGGCGCCACCCATAATAGCAACCAATGGGCGTTTAGGCGTCTTCATGGCAGAGGTGATTGTGACATATTCTTTTTCGACGAGTAGACCTGAAACGCTTGGGATACACAAGGTTATTGCGTGAGTGCTAGCGTGTGCACGGTGCACAACACCGAAACCATCCTGCACAAAATAACGCGCGCCAGTAGCCTTTGCTATCTTTTTAGCAAATTCATGATCATCCGCCTCTTCTTCTGGGTAAAATCGAAGATTCTCAAGCACAGTGATAGACGATTTCGGAGCCCGTTTAACTCCTTGGTAGACTTTGTCGCCGATGCAATCATCGATAAACCTGACGTCATGCTTCAAAAGCTCTGAAAGTCGTAGTGCGGCAGGTTCTAGTGTAAATTTTTTGTCCCGGCCTTCGGGACGACCTAGGTGACTAATAATGACGACTTTACAGCCACGTTTTAACAAATGCTTGATTGTCGGCAGACTAGCGCGAATCCTGAGGTCGTCGCTGATAGTTCCATCCTCTTCCATAGGAACGTTATAATCTGCTCTCACCAAGACTGTCTGATGATCAGGTGGTACATCCCGAATTGTCAGTTTGAAAAAGCCCATTTATATGTAGTCTCCCACCCCTTTCATATTTACTGTAGCATACGAACTTTGATTGTGTCTGTCATGCCAATGACGCCAGGCTGTTGACCACTGACGATAATAACAGTCGTTGGTCCGTCACCGAAGTAACCATTTGCTTTTAGCTCTTTCGCCAGATCAAAACCTGCCTCTGGACCATCGGGGCGAACATAACTGCGGTTCGCATAACTCAGCGACAGCTGTTGTGCAGAACGCCAAACGCTCGTCACGCTGATAATAGGCAGGTTAGGGCGGTGCGTTGCAATATTGGCAGCGGTCGCACCTGACTTTGTTTCGGCAATGATCGCATCAACACCTAGTTGTTCAGCCAGGGCTACTGCGGCTGTACTAATAGCGTCTTGGCGTTTTTTGCTGCTGACAATCTTGTCGTGCAGCGGCGCTACTGGCGCGTGCTCCTGTGTGTAGAGGATTACTTTCTTCATTGCTGCCACTGTCTCAAGAGGATATTTACCGTTGGCGGTCTCATCACTCAACATCACCGTATCAGCGCCTTGGATCACAGCGTTAGCGACATCATTTACCTCAGCGCGGGTTGGTTCAGGATTTTCTACCATACTAAGCATCATCTGAGTCGCCACAATGCTGATTTTGCCATGCTTGCGACACAAGGCAATAATACGTCGTTGGACTATAGGCACTACTTCCGCACCTACCTCAACAGCTAGATCGCCGCGCGCCACCATAACCGCATCACTAGCCTTGACGATTGCTTCCAGTGCATCACCTTCTATAGCCGCCTTGGTTTCTACTTTGGCGATAATCTGAGCGTTTGACCCGCCCGCAACCAAGATTTGGCGAAGAGCGTTGATGTCATCAGCACTTTGGATAAAGCTGATTGCGACGAAGTCTATATCTTTTGTCAGGCCGTATTCGATGTCTTTGAGATCTTTGGGTGTCAAAATATCACCGCCAAAGTTCGTGTCGGGCAAGTTTATACCTTTTTTGCTCATCAGCGTGCCATCGTTTTCAACGCGCAGTTTGATAGCGGTATCAGATACAATTTCAAGCACTGTCGTTCGCACCTTACCATCAAAGATGTAGATCGGCTCGCCGGGTTTCACTTTTTGCGCTAGGTTGTACTGAATAGGGAATGTCAATCCATCATGTTCAGCAGCGTAATCCAAAATAATTTCATCGCCTGTTTTGACAGGTGTATTTTCTTTTAGCATGCCCAGGCGTATCTTTGGCCCCTGTAGATCTTGCAAGATCGCTACGGGCTTGCCTATCTTTTCACTCGCCTCACGGATCCACTTGATCTGATCGTCTCGTTCAGGATAGTCGCCGTGACTAAAGTTCAAGCGAAACCCGTTCACACCAGCAAGCGCCAGCTTTTCTATCATTTCAGGGTTGCTCGTCGGAGGTCCGATAGTAGCAAGGATTTTTGTGCGTTTAAAAATAAGGCTCATCACTTTTATTGTACCATCTCACCTTGTGCGGTGTATGTCAGCAGCCCAGTTTCGGTATTGTCCTTATATAAACCACAAACCAATCTTGCATAAATTTATTTGCAAGGCCAGGCCTTGCAACGTTTTATAACAGAGAAGTTTAATTTTTCTTATCTGTAAATTTTATTTGCAAGGCCAGGCCTTGCAAATAATGGGCGAGGAGATAGAATTAAGATATGCCAAAGCGTAACCGAATTAAAGTTTATGGTGCTGATCAGTATTACCACCTCTATAATCGTGGGGTCAATAGACAAACTATCTTCCATGAACCTGAAGATTATTTCTATTTTCTTAGCCTATTTAAGCGACACCTCTCAAAAGACGAGACCAAAGACAGTTCTGGACGCCCCTATGCGAACTTTAATGATGAGGTCGAGCTTATATCGTTTTGTCTGATGCCGAACCATTTTCACCTACTTTGCTATCTGAAAGAGCCGGCAGGTATTTTCAAGCTGATGCAGAGCGTTCTAACAGCGTATAGCATGTACTTTAATCGAAAGTACCACCGAAGCGGGGGGTTGTACGAAGGGCCGTTTTTAGCGTCTCGCATCACAAACGACGGTTATCTCTGGCACGTTAGTCGCTATATTCACCTTAATCCGCTTGACGTGGGCGAAAGCTTTAACCAATATCCCTATTCAAGTATCCCATACTTTACTGGCGATAGGTCAGCCGAATGGCTACATGTCGACAAGTTGGTCAAGACTAGACAAGAGCAGACGCAGTATCTTGAGTTCGTGGCAGACTACGAGACTATGCACGAAGATATGAAACTCTTAAAAAATATCTTGGCAGCCTAGACCTAGAGGTCAGGTACTTTAAACAGTTAGATGATTTGCAAGGCCTGGCCTTGCAAATTTTGCTTACAGAGGTGAATAAATTTGTTGTATCTGTTGATCTATCGTTACAAGGCCTGGCCTTGCAACGATATGTCTAGTCTTTGTCGTTATGCGGTTTGGTTTTTAATAAAGAACCTAGCAAATAAATAACCCTATCCGAGGATAAGGCTATTTATTTGGTGATCCCAAGGAGAATCGAACTCCTATTGCCAGGATGAAAACCTGGTGTCCTAACCGTTAGACGATGGGACCAAATTGTGAGCGAAAAGCAGCAAAAATGTGTTTACATATTTTTGTGATTTTCCGAGCAATTTGTATTCCATATGGTTCAAAGAATCCATATGGGACGGCTACTTCTCTGTTAAATCAATGTTTTTGATCTTGACGTCGATGAAGCCTGCTGCTGTCATCAAAAGACTTGTTTCATCTTTCGACTCCGAGAATTGTAACAAAAAAAGCCCCTTCTGACTAGAGGGACCTCTGGAGTGCCGATTGACGGAGAGCACTGATGGTAGTCAAGTTCCCCAGAAGGGGCTCTCTCTACACTGTCAGTGCTCTCCGTCCCTTCGGACGGTCAGGCCGCTGGCTTGCCGAACTCCCGCTCGAGTTCGTCGTCGCACTCCTGCTGCAGACGCGAGTCGTACCAGAGGTAGTAGTGCTCCGACGGAGCCTTGACGATGATCCCCTCAACATCGAGGCGATCGATGATCCTGCCGATCACGCTGAGTCGCTCGGACCGAGGTCCGTATACGGGAGTAAGCACTTTCCTCTTCTCGAGGTACGCGATTAGCGCCTCTCGTGAAAGCGGGGTGTACTCTTCGTCCGCGAAGTACACGATGGTGCGTCCGTAAGCGACCAGCTCTTCGCACGGCTTGATGAGGGAGTGGTCTACCCTGCACCGCGGTTTGCCTGTACGGCGACGGTCTGTTGTCATCGTTGAACCTTCCATCCGAAGAACAAAGTACTCGTATGAACAAGCTGTGTAGACTCCATGCTACGACATTTAAACCTTGTCCTTCGTTATAGGTCGCTTGCGGTTTTTTGTCAAACGCAAAAAGGTAAAAAAACGCTTGTGTTTATAGTGACAATGTTACATAAGCATTGACATTTTGACTCTTTTGTGATAGATTAGAAATATCAGTTGTCCGAGGTGTGAGGACCCAGGATAGCGGAGGTTAGTTAACAAGTCAGATCATTACTATGCATGTCTTTTGCGTAACTCGAATGCAGCGTGGTGCGGTGGGCCCTACCAAGTTCAACTCCACCACGCTGCATTTGCAGCTTGTTCGAATTGAGCCTAAACGCTCTTCGGGCAACACGCGAAAGATCTATGTTTTTTGTTACACCAATTCTCCGTTAGGGAGCGCCAAGATGATTCAGTTACCTGAATGAGTTTTCTTGCTGCTCCCTAACCCTCCCTAGGGAAGCAGACGCGGAAACGCACACCTGCGCATCCGCGCACAAAACCCCAGGGAGGAAAGGAGAAAGACCATCATGAACAACAAGCCCCGCTTCTTCGTCGGTCTCGGTTTCGGCGTCGTCTTCGTGTTCCTGTCCGCCCTCGCCGGGTGGATCGGGTTCGAGGTCGCGCAGTTCCAGACCAGCTTCTGGTTCGGCTTCGGTCTGATCGGTGATCTCGCGATCATCGCTCTCGGTCTGTTCTGTACCATCCAGCTCGCCAGCCACGGTTCGTCCGTCTGGTGGAAGGTCGGTGCCTACGCTGTCGGCGCCGTCACGGTGCTGGTGGCAGTCGGCCTCGTGCTGGTACTCGTCGTCGTTCAGTTCGCGCTTCAGGGCGCGGTCTTCAACGGCGACAACATGTGGCTGGGAATCATCTCGGCCTTCATCATCGCAGCGTGCATCGCGTCGTACCCCGTGTACGGCATGATCGCCGCCAAGTTCACCAAGTGAGAAGGGCAACAACCATGTTCAAAGGAAAGAACGGGGTGGTGCTCCTCTCAGGAGGACTGCTGCTGACCGGAACGCTTTTGCTGACCGGCTGCACCACCCAGATGACGTGGGGACAGGGTCCTTCGCCGGACCCCACTCCCACCACCTCGGCAACGCCCGCGCCGGAGGAGGACCAGGAGCCCACGACGCTGGAGGAGGCCAACGACCTGATCACGGTCGACGCCCCCCCTTCAGCTCTGAGCGACTGGAACTACCCGGCGCGCTACACCACGCTCGTCAAGCAGGAGAAGTTCGACACCGAAACGATCAACGACCAGGAGATCCCCGTTCTCAAGATGGGGAGCCTTCAGGGCGACGATGAGGTGCTCGACACTACCGCCTGGCCGGACGCCACGGGTCCCGCGCTGATCGAAAACTCGGCGCGCGGCATCGTGGTGGCTACTCTGGTCTACGCGGACAACTGCGCGATGGATGCTGTCGGTCTGCAGAGCGTCGTGTTCCACACGGCGTTCGGCGACGTGTCGGTGCTCGAGAACAACCCCTGGCTGGCCGAGTACTTCCCCGCCGATCCCAAAAAGATCAACGACTGGGGCGGTGCGGCTGTCAATGGGAGTGACGAGGAGCGTCTGGAAGCTGCCAAGTTGTGCGCCCACGTCGGTGCCATCTGGGAACAGCTGACGGACATGGGAGTGATGGAGAACATCACGACCGAACTCAACTACCACGTCAAGCCGGCCGATTCGATCAAGATCAACTTCGGTGCGCCCTTCACGACCGCTCGGGAGTTCGAACTGAACCCCGTGCAGTACACGGACTCGTTCGTCGTGCTCGAGTTCATCCTGAAGGGCCAGCCGTCGGTCTGTGAAAATCGCATCCTGAAGAACCCGGGAGATGGTCGCTTCGCACGTCCGTACTGCCCTCCTCCCACGGTGGAAGAGGACTGTGTCAGCGGCTGCGTCGTGATCGAAGAGTGCCCGGAGGGACAGGTTCGGAACGAGTACGGCAAGTGTGTCGTCCCGAAGGATGGCGGCTCCGATGACTACGTCTACGCGCCCTACGTTCCGCCCGCTCCCGTCACACCCGTCACGCCCAAGCCCGACGTGATCACCGTCATTCCTGACGATGACACCACGGATGAGAGCGCCAAGAGCGACGGCACGGTCTCGGAATAACAAGAGAAAGGATCTTCGCGTTCCCGCACGGGAACCGACCCCCACTGGACTTCGGTTCGGTGGTTGGGTCGGTTCCCTGCGGAACCACCCTAGACATGCGTCTGTAATGATCTGATTTGTGACATTTAACAAATTGGCAACAATGTTTATCAACAAATTAATTAGATTTACTCTGCGAGATAAATCTATAAAGGAGAATTATATGAGTATATTATCACTCATCAAACGCGCTCCTAAGCGAACAAGTGCTGTCGTAATGATGCTTGCCTTGGCAATTATCGTACCTGCGACACTCTTCGCCTGGGGACCAAACCGTCCATTGTTCACAACCGCTGGACCTGCGGACTATGTTACCTTTAACTCCATAACAGATAACCCTGTTCAGGGGTATGAGCCAAACTTTATGCGCGCCAAGGCAGCAACTGCTTCAAACAGCACTTACGCCGACAACGTGACAGTTGAAGAAGGCAAAGAATACACTATTTTTGTGTACTACCACAACAACGCTTCTTCGCACCTGAACGCAAGTGGTGCAGGTATCGCACAAGGAACGTACGTTCGTGCCGAGATTCCTGCAATCGTTAGCGGTAACACGAGCAGCGTAGCTTACATCGGTGCATCTAATGCAACACCAACTGTCGTATGGGACGATGTTACCTTCACAAGCTCAAGTAGCCTGCGATTGAACATGGTACCAGGATCAGCCCGTATCTATAACGCTGGTGCAACCAATGGCGCAACCCTTAGCGACAGTATTGTCACTACTGGTGCACCTATTGGTCACGATGCCCTCAACGGTGTCGTGCCAGGCTGTAACGAGTTCGCTGGTTACATTACGTTCAATGTTAAAGCAACAAAACCAACCTTTACTGTTCAAAAACAAGTACGGGTTGCTGGCACAACTGAGTATACCGAGAATGTTACCGCCAAAGCAGGTGACACACTTGAATATCGTATCGAATACAAGAACACTGGTGCAACAAGCCAGAATAACGTTACTGTAAAAGATACTTTGCCAGCTCACGTTAGCTACATCCCAGGTTCAACAACGCTTAAAAACGCTGCCAACCCTAATGGGAAGTCCGTCAGCGATAACATAGTAGGCGCAGGACTAAACATCGGTGATTATACTGCCGGTTCCAATGCCTACGTCAAATTCAATGCTAAGGTTGGTGCTATTGATACCCTTGAATGTGGTACAAAAACACTCACAAACGTCGCTAAGGTAACGGTGGGTGGTGTTACGAATCAAGATACTGCAACAGCAACTGTTACAAAAATCTGTGATAAGGACATCACTGTCTGTGAACTTGCTACCAAAAAGATCGTTACAATCAAAGAGAGCCAATTCAATACAACTAAGTATTCGAAAAACCTCAATGACTGTAAAGTTCCAGGTAAGATCGTTGTTTGTGAAATTGCTACCAAGCAAATTGTCACTATCGACGAGTCAGCATTCAACACTGACAAGTACACAAAGGACCTCAGCAAATGTGCAACTACTCCACCAGAGTTGCCAAAAACTGGTCCAGCCGAAAACATTGTTGCCTTCCTAGGTCTTGGTGCCTTGATTGCAAGCGTAGTTTACTACGTACGCAGCCGTAGCCTCCAAGCCTAACCGAGTCTGACCGCTCCTACAGATCCTCACGTTTCTGAAGCGATTCAGACCTGGCAAACTGCCTCCGCTACCTATGCGGGGGCAGTTTTGTTATACTGAGATTATTATGGGAAAGCAGAAAAAGAAGCGTAACAAAGTCTATACAGGTAGTGATGCAGCGATTACTCGCCCTGTGATTACGCGTATCTCTGCTGCCAATCGCAACAAACTCAGCCAATGGTGGTTCGAGCACAAACGCGTGATGAAGCCAGTCCTTATCGCCAGTGGCGTTGTGTTGATACTCGTATTTCTAATCTTTGAGCTTGTCCGTATCGCTAGCAGCGCGTAGCTCGTCGATTGGCAAACGAAAGCCAAACGTACTCCCCTTGCCTTCAGTTGATTCAAAAATCACTTTGCCGCTATGGGCGTCAATCACCTTTTTCGCCAAGTACAGTCCAACCCCTGTACCATCTGGTCGCTGCTTGCGCGCATTGCTCGCACGATAAAACTTATTAAACAGCTGTGATTGTTCAGCCCGCGGTACGCCAATACCCGTGTCTGTCACCGTAAAGACAGCATCTTTACCTTCGACTGCGAGTTTAACTTTGACTTTTGTACCTTCGGTCGAGTAGTAGATAGCGTTGTCCGAGAAGTTCATCACCACTTGGCGCATCTTGTCTTCGTCCAGATTCAGCATCGGGAAGTCTTTAGGTGGACTGTATGTAAAGGTCAAGTTGCGTGACTTGGCATTTGTCATCAAACTGTCTAACTCTTGTTCAATTACCTTCGCAAGGTTGACTGGTCGCTTGTCAATCAAAAACTTGCCAGTTTGCAAACGCGATACATTTAGGAAGTCGTTGATCAAATGCACCATACGCTCACTGCTGGTAAACGCTTCGCCCAGCAGTTGGTCTTGGGCCTTGGTAATCTTGCCCGCGTCACCTTCACGCACCATGCTGATATATCCCTTCACACTAGTCAGTGGCGTACGGAGTTGGTGCGACGCCATGCTGATAAAGTCGTCCTTGGCTTTGTCGAGGCGCTGGAGTTGAGAGTTACTATGTCGTAGTTCGCTAGTTGCCGTGTTGATCCGTTGCTGAAGTGTAGAGTTAAGGATTTTTACCTCATGCAAGGACAGGGCGTTATGCACAGCAATTGCTAGCTCGTCGGCTATTGTCTCTAGTGCTCGAATGTCCCTCTTAGTGTAATGTGAACTTAAGTGTGCGCCTAAAAATAGATACCCCTTTACGCTGACTTCTTGAATAATAGGTAGCGCCAAGGCAATTCGGTGGCTATCGAGTAGTCGTTTTAAGGGCTTCTCGTGTGGTTTGGTCAGCGCGTCAGTTATAATCACGCTACTCATGTGCGACTTGGCATACTCATCCAACACAAGAATGTCCTGCTTTGGTATTTTTGAACGACTATCTGTCGATATAAAGATAGGCCGAGCACCTTCTTGATGAATTGAGAAGGCGCCAAATTCTGCCTTGAGTGTTGTGGCAGTCTCGGAAGTAGTGTAGTGCAAGAGGTTGTAAAGATCGGTGACAGTACTAAGACGTTGAGTTACACGTGCGAAAAACTCGGCTGGATCGTAGAAGCTTCTAAAGAAAATAGCATTTGTTACACGGTCAAAAAAGTGCTTTATTGGCTGGAAAATAAAGACCAACACCAGAGCAACAGATACGTTGACTATACTTGTGGCCCATGATGTATCTGACCTCAGCTGTAAAACAACATCGGCGATGACGAATGCTAGAACAAAGTATACTGCCGCTAGAGTCAGTATCGTAAGTGTGTATGCAATCGCGCGCATTGTTGTCTGGCGAATATCAAACAGTCCATACAGAATAATACTAATCGCACACGAGACGGCAAACACCGTCGTTGCAAGTGGCCCCACCCAGACCAAACTATAGTCGCCCAGCCAATGAGGCAACACAAGATCGAACCAAAGGCCAATAGCTGCCGTCGCAGTTCCTGCGACAAAAAATCGCCATGCCTGTCTATGGTAACCGCCTTTTAAGCTCTGGGATTTCGCAAAGAGCGTCAGAAGACTTACGGCAAAGTATACAATTACCACGAGACTGTATATGAAATATTGTATTTGGTTAACGACAACTCCCCTGCCAAATTCTGTAACGTACAATTCATCTATGATAAATTCGGGCCGGATATAAATGAGCGCGACCAGTACAAACACGGGCAATGCGAACAGAATTGCCGATTTAGTTGGTAGGGACTTTTTGTTCGGAAAGGTTTGAGCAAAGTATACTAATAAAAGCACTAGAAGTAATGCTGAGGCATAGAATAACTGCGCCCAAGCAAAAGCCTCTACATTATTTTCTACTAACATAAAAGCTCCGATACCAACGTCCCATAAACCGACTGTAAGTGTTAACACAAAGAATACACGGTTTACAAGCTGTCGCCAGTCACGCGCAAGAACAACTGACCCAAGAAAAACATTGAGTCCAGCAACGGCAAAAAGTAGAAAAGGCAACCATCCAAGCATAAGCGTCTTTGAATACAAGTATACAGGTCACCTAGGATAAAATCTATCCTGAGCTCTCTAAAGGGACGCGGGAGACGCTACACGACCGAGCCCACGAGTAACGTCGTCGCTTGGGTCTTTTGAAGTTTCGGCGACAAACTCAAGAGGAACCTTAATCGCAAACATCGGATATAGTCCGTCTTTGGACAACCGTACCTGTACCTGATCACGAGAAAAGCCCGCTGATTCTATGATTTCCAGAGTCTCGGTGATTGAGCGTTGTTGGAGTTCTGGCCACAATCCTTCGAACCATTCTTGCTGAGGACGAGATTTTAGCATATTACCAAAAACGATAATCCCACCTGGTCGCACAATTGTTTTGGCTCGTTCAAGAAGCACTTTTGCCGCCTTTGGTTTTAGATACTCGACGATACCGATCATATCAACCATATCGGCACTTTTCGGTTCAATATATGAATCAATTGGTTCCCGAAATAGGTTTTTACGGTGTGGTTGCAGCTTATCTTTGAGATTGTACTTGCCGCTTCGATCAACACTAGCGGCAATAGCGATAGGGTCCGCATCAACCAAATGAAGCGTATTAATATCTATGCCGTGTTTACGCAATTCGTTCATTAACCAAAAGACTGGCTCAGCCGCACCGCTTGCAAGGCTCACGCTGACAACACCTTTATTTGTATACTGGTCTGGATTGTTCAGTACATGTTCCACCACCATTGCAATCGCCACATTCGCACGGGTGATATCACCTATCCGATCGAGTGAACCTGACATAATGTCATGAGCAGTCAGACCAAAGTCATCGGTGCCTTCTTTTAGACTGCCTGCTTCGAAGAACTTTCTTACTCGCTCAAGTATGACGTTTGCGTCCTCCTCCGATTGTAGATCTCTAACTAACTCTGTTGCTGTCTTGCCCCCCTCTATCGATAGCGGCTCGTGGAGAATTGCCTGCTCTGACAGTCCGTCACTTGTGCGCTCCATATTGCCTGTGTCGTAGAAGATACCAAGTGCCAAGGGGCTCGTTGCCAGCGCCATTCCGTGCCACGCCGCAACAGCAGGGTTTGCTTCTGCAAGTATATGAGC
>CAZDKN010000002.1:0-18773 GCA_964506065.1 uncultured Saccharimonas sp. (SeqCode)
GACTAATGACCGCATCGTCTCCTGCGTAACAGTACGCTGTATTTTTAGCAATTGATACTTTGTACCTTCTGTTTAGTCGATGGATTGCTCTGGCGGCTTGACGATGTGCGTATGCCAAGTTATTTAGCACAGTAAATGCTTTGAGTTTGTTGCTTACCGCTGGTGGCCATTCCTGAGTAATATAGCTCTGCATGACATATACCTCGGGTTCGTTGATTGTAATGATCAAGCGAACACTCATGCCGAGTTCGCTAATAATCTTTTCTACAAACCGTGTAAAGTACTTAACGTTTGACCGCTTCTCAAACCCGCCCATTTGCGCAAACCAGACAGGTAGAGTGAAGTGAAATAATGTCACAACAGGCTCAATACCGCGTTTCTTGAGCGACGTGATCATTTCTTTATAGTGCGTTACCTCCGCTGCGTTCCACGTCCCAACTTCAGGTTCAATACGCGACCACTCGATACTAAAACGGTAAGCATTCATGTGCATTGCTTGCAACAAATCAAAGTCTTCTTCGTAGCGATTGTACGAGTCGCTTGCACTGCCTGATACGTAGTTATCAGGATCCTTGGCAGCGCGCGCGATTCGCTCCCAACTGTCGTAGTGATCGTATATAAATGATGCCTGGGCAGCCTTCGCTCTGGCGTTTTCTAACTCCCAAACCGTCCACTGATTATGATTGCCGCCCTCAACCTGATGTGCAGCAGTCGCGGCACCCCATAAAAACCTTTTAGGAAATTGGTGTTTGAACTTTGGTAAGTCTGTCATGTCTTCCTTCTATTATAGCTTAGTAGCCCTACTAATAGTGGAGCTCAGGTCATTCTTTGCCGCAATTGTTATTGGACTATATCTTCGCCAAAGTGCTTTTGCAGTCGCATCGTAATTGAGCCCTCGTGACGACCGAGTAACTTCGATAACTCTTTGACTGACGAACCGTTCAAAAACTTCTCTTTTAGTTGCGCGTCCTGGCCAGCTTCCCAAGGCTTATATGCGTTCGGGTGTGTCTCGCGCATTTTGGCGATCTTGTCGCTCCAACCACTCGCTTTTGCTGCCTTTTTAGGAACTTCCGTCTTACGTTTGTTAGCTATTTTCTCTAGGTGAGCAAACCTTTTCGCATCCTTGGCTGCATGGTCTCGCAGTAGTACATCGATATTCTGAGCGTCCTCACTGATCTGTAAAGCCATCTGATTTATACCTGTGAGATACAAATTGCGCAAATTTTTTACTCGGCTAAGTGCTACGTACCCCATGCCTTCAACAAAGGCTTTTCGCAGGTCAATACGCGCTGCATCAAGTGTCATGCCCTGCGACTTGTGAACAGTAATTGCCCATGCTAAACGAAGTGGTATTTGGCTAATACTTGCTCGTTTTTTGTCACCATCGCGCAGTTCCCAAGTGTCAGGCATCATCGTTACTACCTTGCCATTTTTGAACTCAACGACTGGATATTCGGTCCCCGCTTCAAAATCAATCACCGTACCAAGGCTGCCATTCACGTACTTGCGATCCAAGCTGTTTTTCACTGCCATCACAAGTGCGCCCTTTTTAATTCGAAGTGTTGCAGGTGCTAATACCGACCGTTGTAATGTTTCGACATAGCTTTCACTTCCTGTTGTTGTTTGCGTATAGAATATCTCGTCACCTTGGAGTTCATCTAATTTCTCAGCGTTAATAGTGTCGACATCAACATTTACTGTGTGGAGTTCCGTAAGCAACTCTCCTTCGGCAGGCTCACTCCCGACCCGTTCTAGTAATTTCTCGGCATGATGCCGACGCAACTCACCAGCCCGCAGTGAATTAAGAATATCGAGTAGTATTTCATCGTCTTGTCGATGTTGTTCTTCAAGGTAGCAGATTGTTGGATCTAGCAACTGCCATACTTTACTGTTCACTACAAACCCGCCAGCCCGACTATCGCCTCTGTTAATCGGTGGCAACTGGAAGAAGTCTCCACTCATAATTATTTGTATGCCACCAAAAGGCTCGTCTTTGCCGCGGACCAATCGACAGACAGTATCTACCATATCCAGTCGATAATCATGGAGCATACTGATCTCGTCGATAATCAGTACGTCGGTTTTCTCAATAATTTCTTTACGACCCTTCGCCATATGCTCAACAAACCCATGAGGTATTTCATCGCTAATACCAATACCGCTCCAACTATGAATCGTTGTACCCCCCAAATGTGTCGCAGCAAGTCCAGTTGTGGCCGTTACAGATACATGTTTGCCTTCAGATTTTGCTATGCGAATAAATTGGTTCAATACAAACGTTTTTCCAGCACCTGCTGGACCTGTAAGCAGCACACTTTCGCCTGCCAACATGACCTCTAAAGCAATCCCCTGTTTCATTCTACCTATTGTAGCAGACGATTCTGACGATTTGTGCGCCTGACTCCTTGTTTGCGAACCATATTTCGAGCAAACTCACCTAGTCGCTGAGGGGCTGTTTTTGGGCTAGGCTCTATCGTAGGATTCAAGCGTTCTTCTCTAATTCGGACGCGACGAATCGCAGTCACTGCCAATGCTTGCTCATCTCGCATTTCATCTTCTTTTGTTCGCTCAGCTAATAGGTCGAGAGTTTTTAACCATTGCGCGTATTTGATGTCTTCTTTAAAGGGTTCAGTTCGCCAGTCGGCGCCCCACGAACGCATAGTACCCGGCGAGGGAGGCTCCGTATCTTCAGGAGCTGGATCAGCAGTTGAAGGTAACCTATCAATAGTACTCATTTATCTCTTTATTATAGCAAAAAACGAGGTATATGTCAATCTATACTAGGCGACGCGTCCCTCTAGACGCTGCTCGCGTGCTTGATTCGCCCACTCATCAGCCATTTCATTGCCTGGATCGCCTTCGTGACCTCTTACCCATGTCAGAGTAGCATTAGAATGCTTGTACAGCTCCAGGGCTTCCTGAACAATATCCAGGTTCTTGATCTCACCGCCCTTTTTCTTCCAGCCCTTCGCTTCCCATCCCGGAGCCCATTTAGTAATCACATTAATCCAAAACTCGCTGTCCGTAAATATTTCACACTCTTGCTTGTTTGAGTCTTTCATCGCAGCAATGAGCGCTTTACCTTCCATACGAATATTTGTCGAATTTAGTTCGTGGCCAACAATACATGGTTGCATTTCTCTAATGACCGCAAAACCTCCAGGTCCTGGGTTTGGACTGCAACTGCCGTCTGTGTAGTAAATAATCATCTCTCCCCATTCTACACTATCTTTTTACCTCTATTTAGCGCATAATAGAGCCACTATATATGTGAGGGGACAAAACACATGGCAAAGGGTCAGAATAAACGCAAAGAGCTGAAAAAGCCTAAAAAAGCAAAGTTGGCGCAATAATGACTATCGACGAAGTGACTGCCAAATTGCAAGCACTTCAAGACGATCCGACCATGAAAACGGTCAGCAAATATAGTCCTACTGCAACGCAGTGGCCTGACGATCGCCTTCCGTTTGTCGAGATTCATCTTGCCTACTTACGCACCCACAAACTCGTTAACCCCGAGCACTACATCTCGAACCTCGAGCTAATGATTAAAAAGCGTTAAGTATTTCTACTCGACAACTTCAACGCCGTTCCAAAACGCAACGTAATTGCTAAAGTCTTTTTTGACACGCTCAATAGATCCCTCTTTTGGTTGCGGATAGTACCATGCTCCAAAATCGTTCGTACGACCTCCCACGGCAATATCGTAATAACTTGCCTCACCTTTCCAGTGGCACGTTGTATGATGATCGCTGTCCTCAAAGAACTGCCACTCCAAAGCTTTGGGCGGGAAATACCAATTTCCTTCAATTCGTATCAAATCCGAGACGGGTGCCTCAGCTATAACCTCGTCATTCCAAATAGCTTTCATACTTTTAATTATACTACTTAACGATGCTGCATAACACGTATATGACGGTGTATTCGTTTGTGATGTACGGTTTCAACATAATACACACCTACAAGTATTAATGCACCTCCAAGGATTAGTTCTATCGAGATACTCTCGCGCAAAGCAATAATAGGGATAAGAATAGCCAGCAGAGATTCAACGTAGGAAAGCCCACTAACAGCGACCGATCCGATACGTTCATAGCTTGCAACATTTAACATACGTGCAACTAGTGCCACAACGATAGCAGAATAAACAATCGCAACAGCCACGTCGGGCGAACCTGCTGCCGCAAACGCGACAGGACCAACAAAGACCAGCGCACCAACGAGGCATACGATAGTTACCACAATAGCCGACACTCCAAAGGATGCCATAATCGGCAGCCCATGTTCATTTGCTTTACGCGAGAAAATGATTGCTAGCGGAAACGCAAGCGAATCAATAACAGCGAACACTGTCGCTAACGGATGAAACTCTGACGCTATGCCGCCACTCATAACAATTGGTAGCGCGACGACCAAGAACGCACCTGTGACCGCCAGCGCAATGCCAAAAACCGATCGTGCCCTCACCTTCTCTCCTGTCATGAGTATTGAATACACAATAAAGACAATTGGCATCGACAAAGCAATAATCGACACGTAGCTCGCTTGGCTGAGATGGATGGCGGCAGAATAGCTCAGCGCTGCAATTGTCATACAGATACCCATGTAAATGCTGTATCGGAAGTTCTTTTTATTAAAGCGCCGATACATATACATGATGTACGGTATTGTTATCAGCGCAATGAGCCCAAAGCGTAATGCGTTTAGTGTTAGAGAGTCCAAACTATCCGATGCGATTTTGATAAAGGTACCGTTAGGGGCACTGAGCAGTGCCGCAACAAGTGCGATTAAAAACCAGCCATGTCTAATGAGTGTTTGTTTTGATTTTTTCATGTGTTAGTTCTATTGTATCAGGTCACAAACTAAAGTGGCAGAAGTCCAATGATAGTTGCCATCACCAGAAATGTCACGAGTTCGTGCGTAGTGTTTAGGATCGTCAACTTCTTGCGTCTACCTTCAAATATATCGTGAGTAAACATCCGAAGCGCGGTAAAGCCTATCCACGCCAAAACACCTGTCATAACGGCGTCAAGCAAAAAGCTATTTTGAAAGTAGCTATTTGTCACTACCGTAAAATACGCTAGCACATACGCAGTAATAAGAGACGCTAGGAACACAGACCCATACGTAAAGGCTGCTTTCTTCCCACCAAAGTCTGGGTCAGACTTTACCTTCGCAAGCTTTGCCCATTGTTTATAAAATCCTATCGGGCTGTACCAAATCGACCCAACGACCATCGTCGACGCTGCCGCCAGCACGATAGCGATTACGTTCACCTCTACCATATACCCTCCTTGTTACTTGATAAGGCTATTATACGCCTGCATTGGAGAATCTGGGAAGTTAACTTCGTCAAACAGCTGTACAGCTCGTGGTGTCATCTGGTATAGCTTGTGTTCGTTAGTACCGTCAACAATACTTTCAATAAACTTCTCGCTACCACCATGACGACGCATCCAGTCCCCCATAGCCCCCCGAACAACGTCGCTGTCTGTAACAACTGTCGCAGTTCCTTCGATTTGAACACCGATGAGTGGCTTGTCAGTCTTTATCGCAATTGTTATCGCCACATTCGGATTACTCGCAATGTCCTCACTATGACGCCTAGTCGGCTTACTAATCCAATAAATATTAGCCTTGTCGTCCGTTGCCATATGCAAATTACACACCCAAGGCTTGTTGTCTCGCGACGTCGCCAGTTGCATAATACGTCCTTCTGACAAATACTTGTTCGCTAGTGTTTTCAGATCTAATTCACTCATAGATTTATTATATACCCTGATACAAATCGCCTACTATATCTTGCGACTATCGTAAGCCCAGTGCAACACGGCTTGTCGTTGACGTCGCCGACAAGCTAGATCACCTGGCATGCAGTGCTTTTTAATTTGCGTGATGTGCCGAGTCATGTTTTTCCAGCGCTTGATCTGTCGTTTGTCCTCTTCAGTAATTCTACGACCCATATAATACCGACAGTACCACTGGAACCAACCTCTTGGGTCATCAGGATATATCCAGCCCTTCTTTACCCACTCACTTAGTGGCTGACTGGCGTCGGTTTGAAAATAATTCAACGTTACATCACGTTTACCTACTGCCAGTCGTGCGTGCTCAAACCAGTCAGCAGGAAACTCATCGCGACAATCACGCATGTATACCCCGCCGAATATTCCGAGTTCTAACATTTCTTTTGGCGTCAGCTCAGGTTTAAAGTCAGCGTCAAAGTCTTTACCAACTGGCGCTACAAGCTCGTAGGTGTAACCTTGTTGCATTTTGTCATTAACAATGACAGTCTTGTTCATCTTGCTTCACCAAGTATTGTCTCGAGTTGACTCTTCATATCTGCGAAACCACGATAAGGAATTGCTTGCATGCCAATTGAGCGTGCCCCTTCGCAATACGTCGCCTGATCGTCAATCAACACACATTCATTAACTGGAACGTTTAAAACCTCCGCGATATGCTCAAATGCGAGGGGGTCAGGTTTCAAAAGTCCTGTTTCACTCGATATATCAACGCCGTCAAATAGCGCGACTTGTTCAGGTGTAAAGAATTGCTTCATCCAACTTTGGCTTGCGTTACTAATAAATCCAATTTTGTAGTGAGGTTTTAAAGTGGCGATGTATGCCAGCAGCGCTTGGTCCGTTACTGTTGCATCAATCTGTGCATGTGCTTCGCTCACGTCTATCCCCGCCAGGTCTGCAACCTCCTGCAAAAAATCTGCATGATGAGTTAGACCAGCGTCTGCACGTTTTTGCATATTAGTCGCTTGTTCAAATTTGTCTGGATTATCACCAAAATACTTGTGTTTGTATGGTAGCCATCCTTCGCTAACAAGAACACCAAAACAGTCAAAGATAACTGCTGTAATACGTGTATTTTGATTCCCCATTATTTCTCTTTCTGCCAAACGCTTCGAATACCTTTCATCGCCAACGTCGATAACAAATAGCCTGTTGGAGGCACAATCGCGTTTACCCATGGGTTATCGTTGCCGATCGCAAACAAATACACCAACACCACAACGTACGTTAGTACTGCGATTGCAATCTTACGTGTCCAACTGGTTTCCCATGCTTTATCAATCGCCACTCGGCTATTACGCTCTTCAATAGCCTTTATTCGCTTCTCAAGATTATTTGCAGTCATATAGTTCTATAATACCATTCCTCTTTAGCGAGCATGCACAGCCTGCATGATACGCGGTCCGACTTTGAAACGTACTAGTATAAACATTACGGCGCAGAACAAGAATATATAGAGCGCGAAGCTAACGTGTGTGAACGCCCATGCTTTGGTTGCTAGTAACGTAATCCCAGCACTTATCGCACCAAGTAAGAATGCCAAGTAACTTTCTGTTTCCGGGTTTTTAAATGCTTTGACGAGTGTTGGTAATCCCGCTAATAGGTCTGCGATAATACTAAACGCAATTGCTATCTCGCCTGTTCGTGTAGCAAACCACAGTCCAACTCCAACGAGTGACAAAGCCCCGCAAATAATATCAAATCTAGTAATTTTCCAAATGGATCGTTTGCTTATGAACGAAGCAACCAAAACCATTAGCGGACCAAACCCGACCATAAATGTCATCAAGGCGCCCGTAATAGACACTCCTTCGCCAATCATGGCGCCAAACGCGACCATCGGCGCAAGCGCCCATAATGACCATGTCACACGATTAGGTTTGGTCTTGCCTTTAAGCGTATCGACAACATAGCTGATGCTCCCGATGAGGTTTAATACCGCCCCAAGGTATATAAAATTCTCGTGGATCATGCGGTTATTTCAATCCTACTTTTTTCAGTAGGTCGTCAATCGAATTCACGCCCGCTAGCACTTCGCCGCGCCGATGCTGTTGAGCTTCCTTGAATTCATCAAAGGACACTCGTTTAATCATTATTTTTTCGCCTGGTTCATGCGCCGTAGGCACTGTGTCGATTTTATCAGTGGCAACATATATGTACACAAACCACTCGATTTTTATCGCTGGCTGAGTGACTTCGAGAAGTGCCCACTTACTGTATCGCTCACCTATTTCCTCTTCCAGCTCGCGTTTTGCTCCTTTTAGTGGATCTTCGCCTGGTTCGATACGACCACCAGGCAAGCGATTATTCTGCACGATACCGCCAGGTTGTTCTTCATCGAGTAAAACAATTTGGTCGCCATCAATCGCGATAATCAAAGTTGCGTCAGGACGTCGTAGCATTTCAAACGTCTGAAATGACCCGTCAAACATTTCCTGTTGCCACTGGTAGACGTCGAACAAATTACCTTCAAAGACAAGTTCTGCCTCTTTCGGGATCAAATGGGCATTCTTCGGTAATGGTCGATCAGTCATTGTTTAATTATAACCTTAGTGATTGAATTGCTCTAATTTTACAACATGCGCATCGTTATGTCTGCCGATATCAATAAGTTCCGCGTTGCCGAAGTGAAATCCGATAAGCACATCTTCCCAGGCTCTCCCCGTAGCTGCAGCATAAATCATCTTGCCAATATCGCCGTGACATACCAGTAATACCCGCCCTCTATCGTGTAGCGATCGTATATAATCAATAACTTTTTGACCTCTTATCACCATTTCGGGGAATGTCTCTGCGCCCTCTGGATCGAGAAAGTACGTGATTAATTCACTCTGTAGTACACTCGTCTTAATATCCCGCTGTATGACATCGAATGTCAGCCCTGTCATGACGCCACCTTCCCGCTCAATCAAATCGTCGACAACAATTGGTTTTGGTAGTTCTGCTGCCTTGGCAACAATATCCGCTGTTTCGTGCGCTCGTATCAGCGGCGAACAATAGACCGCGTCAAATGTCAGTCCTGCGTCCATAATCCCTTGCGCCAGATCTCGTGCTTGCTGGCGTCCAATGTCTGTTAACGCCGCGTCACGTCGTCCACCCAGAATTCTTGCGATATTGTCCTCACTCTGCCCGTGGCGTGCGACGAATATCTCTACTGGCATAACTCTTCGACACTAAGGCGTTTTTGCTCTGTCGTATCACGTTCACGCACCGTTACTGTACCGTTTTCGAGTGTGTCAAAGTCGATCACGACACAATACGGCGTCCCGATTTCGTCTTGTCTGCGGTAACGCTTACCGATATTGCCGTTGTCATCCCACATCACGTTTCCGTGTTTTTTCTTGAGCGCGTTATATACTTCACGGGCTTTTGCAACCAACTCTTCTTTGTTCTTGAGTAGTGGCGACACAGCATATTTAACAGGTGCTAGGTGTTCAGGTAGTCTCAAGAATACTCGCTTTTCGCCATTAACTTCGTCCTCGGTATACGCACTTGAGAGCACTGCCATGAGTGTACGCTCCACACCAAACGATGGTTCGATAACGTGCGGAACAAAGCTATTATTTGTGCCTTTGATCGTATATCTCATATTCTTGCCAGCTTCGCGTTCGATGTTATCTAGGTCAAAGCTTGTTCTGTACGCTAACCCAAGTAGTTCTTCGCGACCAATCGGAAAGTCGAATTCAAAATCGATTGTTCGTTTGCTGTAATGTGCTCGATCAGCCTCACCAACTTCTAGTTCGTGGACACTTTCAGCAGGCAATCCCAGTGCGTTTGTCCAGTCGTGCACTAACGCAACCCACTTCTCAAACTCAGCTTCCCAATTGGCTGGATCAATAAAGTATTCAATCTCCATCTGTTCAAATTCGCGCGAACGGAAGATAAAATCACGTGGAGAGATTTCGTTACGAAACGCCTTACCTTGTTGCGCGATACCAAATGGCAAATCAGGATAAAAACTATCAACGACATTTTTGTAATTGGTAAAGATACCTTGCGCTGTCTCTGGGCGTAAATATGAAACGCTCGATTCGTCGTCAACAGGACCAACGGTGGTCTTGAACATCATGTTAAATGTACGCACGTCAGACAGCGCATTACCATTAGGGCTTTTTACGTCGTTGTCGTGGATCAGTTTTGTCATATCGTCTAGGCTCAATCCATCAACGTTGTGACCAGCGTCTTTTAGTAGATGGTCTGCTCGAAATCGCTGTTTTGTTTCAATATCTTCAACTAGTGGATCCGTAAACGTATCCACATGTCCGCTCGCCTTCCAGACTCGCTGGTTCATCAAAATCGCCGCGTCAACTCCGTACATATCATCGCGGTCTTCGACAAACATCTTCCACCATAGGTTCATAATATTGCGCTTCAACGTAACACCAAGCGGTCCATAGTCCCACGTACCTGAAAGTCCGCCATACACCTCACTACCCTGGTAAATGAAGCCTCGGCGTTTCGCTAGACTAACAATCGCTTCCATCTTTTCGTTCTTGATGTTTTTGTCGCTCATAATCACGGTCAATTATAGCAGTAATAGAGACGAAAGCCATAACCTGATATAATTTAGCTGGGTTTCCTCCCACCTCCCAAAACACAGAAAGGACGGTGGTTGATGGATTCTTCCACGCCACAGCAGACAATCGATCGAATCCTAGAGCTAGCCTATAATGGCGAAGCTCTCGCATCTTGGCAACTCGCCTTCAAGGCAACGTTCAATACAGAGTTGTCGTCGAAAGCGCACTTTTGGTGGACGGCAGCGCTGGCATCAGAGCTCTGTCGGTGGACAACACCAACAAAAGCTTTGTTTCCGACTCCTTGGTCTTTAAGGCTTATCAGCACGCAATGCGCTGATTATAATCGCCTTAAGGAATGTGGTTTTTGGAGCGAAGCAGCCTCAAACATCCACGAGTCGGGACAGACCAAACTAGCACTACATATGCTGACCTGGGCCGAGGAGCTCAGCAGAAATGAGCGCTTCAAAAAAATGGTCAGACGCCAAAAACTCATCATGAAAGAGGAACACAAAACAAAAGTTCGATCGGAACGCTCTCAAGGCAAAGACCCCGCTAAGTAAGCGGGGTCTCCCCTTTATTCTAGGCTAAACAGCGGCGTGCTGGCGTGATACCATCAAGCAATCACTCAAAATCGATTCAATCCCGCCAATTTGCGCCAGCACTTTCAACGGTCGCGTCGCAATCAATCGCAATAATTTAATATGCTCTGGTCCAATCTCGCCGTTCGCAACTCGACGCAACCCTTGTTCGGTTTCGTCGTAACGATACTTGCTCTCAACTGACAGTTTTACGCCCTCACTGTCGCGATCTAGGTTAAGTTCGTGACCCAACAAGCTAGCATAATGAAGATAAAACCACGTTTGCACCAATTCAATCGGAGTCGTATGAGCGTCCAGCCCCATCAGAACCTCTGACAAAACATCATACCACTCTGGTTCGTCAACCATTTCGCTGGCTTTCGTAATAAGCTTGATCGTCGCATAGGCAAACTGCATCCGATCATAATCCTGCATGATATGACGATAAAACTGCACCAGCCGCGCCGAAGTTAAAATACCAATATCGCTTTTGCCTTCGCCTATCACAACATCACAAATTGCAAATAGTTCGATCCCACCAGCTAGTCGTGATTTTTCCCGTCGCACGCCTTTGGCCATTACCGTCCGTTTACCGCTTGGTGTTAGTAGCTGAATGATTCTATCTGCTTCACCATAATTCGTTCGGCGAAGCACGATTGCGCGTGTCCGCAAACTATTCATACCAAGACGCTCCGAACCGCAGTCACCACATCGTCAGGCGCCATGGTTGTTTTATCTAGTATTCTCCGTACGCCATATGGCTTGACGTCATCGACAGCAATATCCGACGCCAAATTAGTACAGAGGACAATCGGTATTGTGCTGGTATCTCCGTACGATTGCAGTTCGTGCATCAACGCAAATGCCGTCGTTCCAGTCAGCAACATATCGAGAACAATCGCATCAGGCTGGGCGTCGTCAATCGCCTGGATTGCGCCGATAGCATGCGAGGAAACTGTCGTCTCGTAACCTGCCTTTTGCAACACACGTGATTGTTGTTCGGCTAGCCACGCGTCATCTTCAACAATCAAAACGGTTTGCTTGCTCATAATAAGCTCAGCTGTCTAGATGACTGTAAATCAACGTAAAACGTTGCGCCATCACGGTGACGAGTTACTCCAATCGTACCGTTCATAGCGTCCGCAAACTGGCTTGCAATATAAAGTCCGAGCCCACTACTACCTGGCCGTGCATGGATTGATTGTGGCGCAGATGCCAGTTTTGTTTTTAGCGAGCGCCACATATCACTTGATAGCGCTGGGCCGTAATCTCGAACGCCCAGACGAATAATACTGCCAGACTGCAGTGCACGAATTTGAATCTGCACTACTCCATCTCCTTCAACATAATGAAGTGCGTTGTCACTAAAATTCATAATAATCCTACGAAGCAAGTCACGGTTAGCAACCAACAACAATGGATGTTTGCGCCCCGCCAACTCTACGCTTCGTCCATGCGCGGCAAATAGTGGCTTGAGTTCGTGAACAATATCTTCACACAACTGTTGCGGATTGATCGGCTCTAGTTCAAATAGGGCGTCCTTTAGCCGTGCCGACCGAGTCAGATCACTGGTCAAACGCAATGCCCGCTCACTCGTCAGACTGATTTGGCGTAGCATACGCTGAGTTTCCTCGGCAGTAACGTCCCCTGTCTCTAACATGAGCGACAATTGCCTTACAAGCGCAAGTGGCGACTTCAACTCGTGCGCAGCCGCAATTAACGATGGTACGCCACCGTCAAGAAAACCCCCATCAAGCTGTTCATGCTCCCCTCGCCTTGAACTCATACTACATTTAGTTTAGCACGCCTGAGTTAGTAGATGTAGTTGTTACTGGTTGAATTTAATCGTCGCAATCAAAGCATCAAAATCTGCCTTGAACGTGTCAGCGTCGGTTCGTAATGTAAGTGTTTTGTCTCTAATTTTGTAAATGACCGCTGATCCGCGAATATCTTTGCTGAAGCTTCCATCAATTCTAGTACTGTTCACGCCATTTGCGCTGGTCGCACTTGTTCGCAAATCACCTCTCCTGACGAGTGTGCCGTAGTTCGCGATAACTTGGTCGTAATCTTTCTCTTCGATAGTAACGCGTAATGCGTATTGTTGCGTCGTGGTTACTGCTGGGACGCTCACTGGGTTCAAATAGGCTTCGTACGTTCCGCCTTTGGCAACGTCTTTGTTAACATATACGCTCCAGGTTTTTGGATAGTTAAACGTTACTCTTCCATAGTCATCAGGTCCAACGAATTCACGGTTTGGCTCTTTCTCACGTGCAGCAAACTTTGCCTCGTCTAGGTCGGCTTGCTCTTTTTTGGCTGTTGCGACTGCTTCGGCGATTTTACCGTCAACATTCGTCTTTTGTTCGTTGTAGTTGATAAACGACCAGACAGCAATTCCAATCGCTATAGCGCTCAGTAGAGATAGTCCAATAACGAGCAGCAGGCCTTTATCAACAGCTCCGTGTTCTCGGTCATAGCGACGTACATTCATAGCGTCATTATACTTATGGTTCATTAGTCTGTAAAGGCGAGAAGGTATATAGCGAATACGGACCAGCCTGTTTGTCGGCCTGACGTCCGTCCAACAGATTACCGTGAATAATAAACCTCAGAGGTCGCCCTAGCCTATCGGCTTCATGTTGCATCTTCACGGCCATCTTTTTCACGTATGGACTCGCTGTGAACGCATACACAACTGTCGTATCTTTGGGTAGCTTGGCCAGCCAAAAGTCAGCCAATTTGACGGTGATTTTTTTGTTACGACGTGACAAAAAACGCGATAACATGACGAGTATTGGGTTTATCTCGTACCCTATTGCACGCGCGCCATGTTTTGCTGCTATACGCAGAACAACCCCATCACCACTCCCCGCATCGACGAGAACGTCCTTGCTATTCAATTGATAAAGCTCTGTAAATGCTTGGTGAACGTATCGCTTCAAACTAGGGACGTATGGTGCGCCGCGAAGTATAACAATGCCAAACGTCAGCACTATTATCCATATAATTACGAGCCAGATCATCTATGCTTCGCTGTCAAATTTTTGTTTAACGACGTGAATGTCGTTTTTTAGCTGTTTAAGTTCTTTTTCGATTGTCTCGGCAAGTAACTCTGCTTCCTTGAACTTATCAATCGCAGTCTCTAAAGCAAACTCATCACTATCAAACCACGCAACTAACTGCGATAGTTCGGCAATTTTATCCTGAATTGATTTATTTTCTTTTGACATCTTGTACCTCTGCTTTCATTATAGACTGATTCGTCTCAACCTCAATTATCTGTCCAACTTTTTGTATCCCACGCACCAACGCATACCCTCGTGCCAACACCGTCTGAGGGTTCAGTTGTGCTAAAACGCTTCGAACTGCATCTAACTGATCGATATGGCGGTTAATATGTTCGTCTGTTCGTTCCAACATATCAGACAAGCTTGTTTTGATCAGTTGCGATTGTTGGTCGACAGCATTCTCAACTCTTGGCAGTAATGAACGTACCTGATACCGAACAGCTCGTATAATTTCGGCTCGATCAGGCACTAGTATTTGCGCAGCATTACTCGGCGTACTCGCACGAACATCGGCTACTAGGTCAGCTAGACTCTCGTCGACTTCGTGACCTACCCCAACCAGCGTTGGTACTCGGCTGGTTGCAATTGCGCGCACTAACTGCTCGTCATTAAACGCCGACAAGTCATCCGCACTACCCCCGCCTCTGATGATGACAACAACTTCAGGCAACTCATCGCGGCTATTAAAATACTGCAGAGCACGAATAATTTGGTCTGGTGCATCGACGCCCTGTACTTGTACGTGCGCAACATCAACCTCCAGACCTCCCCATCGGTCGTCGAGTATCTTGATAAAATCTGCGTATCCAGCAGCTTGAGTGCTACTAATTACTCCGACACGTTTAGGGATCGCAGGTAGTGCTCGCTTGCGTTCTGGAGCAAATAAACCTTCCTCACTTAACTTGGCCTTCAAAATTTCAAAGCTCTTTTTGAGCGCTCCTTCACCGCTCGGTCGAACTGCTTTCACGGTCAAGCTAAACTTTCCCCACTGCGTCAATTTTGGCGATGCCGTTACGATAACCTTCATACCATCCTCTATAGGAACGCGCAGCTGAAACACCATCATGAAACACCCGACACTACCGCCTGCGTCCTTGATATCAAAAAACACAAATTTTCCTTGGTTGACCTTGAATGAAGTCACCTCGCCTTCAACCTCAACGCTCGGATAGGCATACTCGAGTGTTTGGTTTGTAACAGCGATAAAATCGCTAACGCTAAACCGGATGTTTTCCATACTTGTTGATTGTTAGTTGGTAGAAGAAGTAGCCAAATATAACTGTGCCTACGATCAGCGTTACTCGTGCCATCAATGTTCCTGCAATTGCCACGTCAGCTGGCGCACCCGCAGTTGCCAGAAATGCGATAAATATCGTCTCGTACACGCCAGCGCCACCTGGAGTAACAGAAAACACGCTCGCAATCGATGACAAACCAAACGCAACGATCAACACTGCTGGACTGATTGCATATCCGAGCGCCCAAAACGCGATAAACAGCAGTGCAACATCCAGACAGTTTGCTATTAATGCCCAAATAAACGGTTTAATGAGTATTCTCTTGTCTTTTCGTATCTCTAGGTAATCATCGTGTAAGTCTTCGAAAAACCCTGTGATTGTACTTTCCTTTACAACGTCTTTTTTGCGTCCTCGTGAAAAAACGGCAACAACTTTGTTAACCGTACGCGTCAGCCACGCCGAAAACCTTACCAAGTGGCGCTTTGTCTTGATGATATAGATCGTTCCTAATGTCCCAGCAATAGCTAGTACAGCCAGCCCGATGCTCAGCAACAAAATATTTCGATTAATCTGATGGTCAGCGATCAACCAAATGACCGCAACAATAAGCAGCACCAAGAACGTCACGAACGTCAGTATAAAGCGTATGACCTGCGACATGGTGGCACGTCCTGGACTCACCCCATGGCGACTTAACACCCATGCCAAATACGAGAACCCAGCCGCTCCGCCACTTGGCAATATATGATTAACGAAGTTCAGCTCAAGTGATGTCCGTGCCATTCTCCAATGACCCATATCTTTCAGGTTACCCTTCGAGCGCAAGTACGAGAAAATCATACCCCCTGTCGCGTAATAACTTAGGATTTGTACGGGGATGAGAAGTGACAATATCCAAAGGTTCGTCTGCGCAGCAAGTTTAAACGCTTCTACGATCTCTGGCCATCCAAAAAAGATGACGATTGCCAACAAAATGAGCGTGATAACTGTGACCCATGATCGAAACGACATAACTATAACGTATTATAGCACCCGAAAAGGGTTTAAAGTCAGGTATAATACACACATGTATGTAGCAATCCTTGGACGCCAGCCTGCACTCGGTATCGCCGAGCTTGAAAGAGTGTTCGGCGGACAAAATATCACTCCCCTGTCAGGTCTCGCTACGCTTGTCGATACTCCCCTACTAGAAATTCAAGATCTTGGAGGCACACTCAAGGCCGGCAAGGTAGTTATCGACCTGAGAACTGGTGATTGGTTGAAAGTGAGTAACAAAATTATTCAACATTACGCCCAAAGTTGGTCATCGTTTGACGGCAAAGTCACCCTTGGACTCAGCGCGTATGGGTTTGACGTTAGTCCGCGCGAAGTGCAGAAGGTCGGTATCGTACTGAAACAAAAATTAAAGCGCTCTGGTGTCAGTTTGCGTCTCGTCCCCAACCAAGATATCGCGCTGTCGACGGCAACTAGCCACCACAACAAGCTTGGGCTGTCAGACAACAAGGCAGAGCTGCTGATTATACGCGCCAAAAATGGTCGTATCGTCGTAGCCGAGAGCACTGGTGCTCAAAACATCACCAGTTACGCCAACCGCGACCAGCAGCGCCCTAAGCGCGACGCCTTCGTCGGTATGCTTCCCCCTAAACTCGCCCAAATTATGGTTAACCTTGCAGTTGGGTCCTCGAGCCGTTCGACTATTTCAGTGGGAGATCCTAAAGCGACTGCAGCCCTTGAAATTACATCGCTAAAACGTGAATTTCAAGGCGCGAAAGGGGGATCTCCTAGTGAAATAGTTGATACAGGCGCCTCATTGAGGATTCTTGACCCCTTCTGTGGCACTGGTGTCATCTTGCAAGAAGCACTCCTCAAACGCTTCGCGGTGTACGGCACAGACCTATCAGAGAAAATGATCCGCTACAGTCGTGACAATCTTAACTGGCTACAAGAAAAAGAACATTTCCACGGAGACTGGTACCTCCACGAAGGTGACGCAACAGATACAAAATGGCAACAACCAATCGATGCCGTTGTTGCCGAAACATATTTAGGCCAACCCTTTAGCGCGCCCCCCTCACCCGCCAAACTAGATGAGGTTCGCAAAACTTGCAATGGTATCATCAGCGATTTTCTCCGTAATCTTGCCCCACAAATCGCACCAGGAACCCCTGTTACCATCGCCGTTCCCGCTTGGCGCGACAAAGACGGTGATTTTACCCACCTACCTCTTATCGCCACAATCGCCCAACTTGGCTACAAACCACACGAATTCCATAATATATCCCAAAACGACCTCCTTTACTACCGCGAAGACCAAATCGTAGCTCGCGAGCTGCTTGTTTTAACAAAGATATAATACATATCCTTACTTTTCTCTTGGTAAAAGTAACAAAACCAACTTCTTTTTAGTCGTAAAAAGAAGCAAAAGACTTCTCGACGGCTTCACTGTGCCGGGACTAAGCAACAACCAAATTAGGACACTGCGGAACTCCCTTCGGTCGGTCCATTTCTATTTATTTAGTTCAATGAAATGGACAAGTCCTCGTGCATTACTCCTTATTTTGTTGTTATTTAGCCTCGGGCAGCTGCAGATGTCGAGGACCTGCAAACAAGCGAAGCTCAATCACACGTAACCTTCCTTATACGACCACGTCGGGGGTCTGGGATATCTGAAATTACCGTGAAATAGTAATTCAGAGCTCATTGCTCGGCGAGGACTACTCGAACCCAGTTTATCTGGCGTGAGAGCGATCCCTTTACGGGTCGTTCCGCAGACGACAAAGAGATTTGAGTTGCTTTTTCGACGCGAAATTACAGCCACCCCAGCCGTTTTGCTTCTTTTGCAGGCTCAAAAGAAGCTCGTTTGTTACTTTGCGAGGGCAAAGTAAGAATTTAGTATTTTTGCTAAAAATGTTTATTATATACGTTTGATAAACGATGACACTTGACCCTCACCTCTATTTTTGCTACAATTACTTAGATTTTGATATAAATTTAAGGAGTTCCTATGTCACACGTCAAAGCTGGCGGTTCAGCCAAAAACATCCACAATAACGCCGGTCAACGACTTGGTGTTAAGCGCTTTGGTGGCCAAACAGTCCGCACTGGCGAAGTACTAGTGCGTCAGACTGGCTCTACTAAGCTTGCTGGTCCTGGTACATTCATCAGCAAAGATTTTACAATTCACGCTGCAGTTGACGGTGTTGTTAGCTTTAACAAGATTCGTAAAAGCCGCTTCACTGGCAAAACCGCCCCTCGTACACAAGTAGTTGTTAGCTAACTTCTAATAAATATAAAGTAACCCCCTTGTCTTCTTATAAAGGGGGTTACTTTTATTAGTGTCTAAACCCTACAAATGCCTGAGCCGCAGGTGATATTCGTTTACCGACGCTATATATCCATCGGCTGTCATCGGCTGCGTCAGCATAGCGTCCTTCACGTTCCGCATCGCGCTTAGACTGTTGCGCTGCGCGATACTGGTCAACTTCGTTCTTAACTTCCTGTGGTAATGCATCGTATGGATCAACTTCGGAAGTTTTTTGCTCTTCTGGCACGTTGCTGGTATTCACATCTG
>CAZDKN010000002.1:18783-20076 GCA_964506065.1 uncultured Saccharimonas sp. (SeqCode)
TAGCCTCGTTAATCTCTGATTGCTGTTCAATGGCGGCAGGCTCGTGAACGCCAGCTGCTTCCAACTCCTGGTGCCCAGTCTTACGCACAAGCGACTCACTCACGCGTGGCTTGAGAGCTTCCGCACTATACTCGCTCTGCATTGCAGCTAACTCAGTATCGGTTGGCTCTTTGTCGAGAACTTGACCGGCTTCGATTTTTTGTATTTTTGTGGTGGGAACGCCTTTTTTTGTTTGGCCATACCAAATCCCTTTCCAGCCACTATCAGGAGTTTTTTCGCCCGTCATATTACCGTCGGAATCATATACGTTACGTCCGACGACTACCTGTGCACCAATAGGATACTTTTTAGCAACAACTTCTGCATGCTCAAACTCATCCGTTGGAATACTTATCAGTTTATCAACAGGAATAAAGAACGTTTCACGATTGGTCGAAACCGTCTGTTCAGTTACACCATCCTTACCCATAATGCGCACTACGACTTCTTCGCCTGGTTGTATACCATTTTCTTGTAGCCAGTTTTGAACCGTTGGACTATCTGGACTACCCCAACTAAACTCTGCAAGCAAGTCATTAGAGACGTCGATCGGCGCTCGAGTCTCTGTTTCAGCGCCAGCTAGTACCTCTTGGGCCTCCGAAGTAGGTACAGGCCCACTATCTGTCTGTTCACCTTTTCCTCGTGACACGGTAAACCGTTGATACAGAGCATCATCGCCCATTTCAGCAATCTTGGCAGCAAAATCATCCGCATCTACGTGAATGGCTGTCTGATTGATTGGTCGGGGTTCGGTTTTTTCCATTTTTTTTGTTTTATATAACCTTTATAATGACTATAGCATAAGCTTGATTAAAAAGCAAGTCCGAGGTCGGACTTAATTTTTAACTCTACAGACAGCGTATTAATCGTTGCTATCGATTGCTTGATCTGCAGGAGCTGTCTTCTCTTCTGCAACTTCAGGCGGAGTCTGAAGCGCGTCTCTTGAATCCGACGGCAAGCGCCTCATGTGATCGATGTTTTCGACACCTGGATTTAAGCGGTCAGGATAGGTTGAGGCAATAGCTTGTTCTAGTGTTAGTGTAGGTTCAGCCGAGGGCTTAAATTTATTATGCTGCTGTTCCTGTTCGTGCATTGTATTTCCTTTTAACTAGCTGACTTTTGTTCGAGCATGCCCAAATGGAACTTTACTCGTTCAACTACGTCACCGATGACCACTTGTGATTTAACCAAATAGTCGTCCACGCCTAACGCTTCAGCACGTTCTTTGTCTTTGGGCTGTGATAGTGCAGTCAA
>CAZDKN010000003.1:0-19681 GCA_964506065.1 uncultured Saccharimonas sp. (SeqCode)
AACGTAAAAGACTTCGTCGCTCACTACGTCCTTGCCCACATTCAAGTGCTTCACGTAACTTTGGATGCCCCCTTCAAAGTAAAACGCTTCTCGTTCGCCTGTTCGTTCGTCACGAACCGCAACATATATCCCCTTCGTCAGATATGCCTGATGTCGTATATAGTTGACTACCCATTTATAATCGAACTCAACTGTCTCTTTGAATATCGTTTCGTCAGGATAAAACGTTATCGTAGTACCTGTCTGTGTTGACTTTCCTACAACAGCAATTTCTGCCTGTGGAACACCTAGGGCGTACTCCTGACGATACAGCTTGCCGTCTTTGCGCACCTCGGCAATTAACCTCTTTGATAACGCATTAACGACACTTGATCCCACACCGTGAAGACCAGAAGAAACCTTGTAACCACCATTGCCAAACTTACCGCCTGCGTGGAGTACTGTCAGGACAGTCTCGAGTGTACTCTTGCCCGTCTTGGCGTGTTTATCAACCGGAATACCACGTCCGTCGTCAGATACACTTATGCCACCGTCTGCTAAAATCACGACGTCGATCTTTGTTGCGTAGCCAGCAATCGCCTCATCAATAGAGTTGTCGGCAATCTCTTTTATCAGATGGTGTAGGCCGTCAAAACCCGTACTACCAATGTACATACCTGGTCGTTTTCGGACTGGTTCAAGACCTTCAAGAACCTGGATTTGTGACCCATCATAAGAACTGTCAATTTTTTGTTTAACCACTAGCTTCGCTCCCTCACTTGTTCAGACTCATCTGTATCTTTACAATATTACCATTATACCGAACAAACTGTGTTCACTCAAGTATTGCACTGAATACAATTCTTATGCTAATGTGTGGATAAGGGATTATATAAATAAAAATACAAAAATATGTTTAGAAAAATAGTATCGAATCTCTCATTTAGTCCAGCTCTTGTCGGACAACTTGGATTTTATGCCAAAAGATTACGTAAAGAAGAGATAACACGACGTACAGGGCTTGTTTTCGTGGCACTTGCGCTTGTTGTGCAATGTCTGGCGGTCTTCCAGCCCCCAGAATCCGCCAATGCAGCCAATCCTGGTGACTTTGTACCTGGCGGCTTGGGGCTTGGCGCCAACCGTTCGCTCAATAACTTTATAGGCCCATATGATGCAAACTCTAGGCACCTTCAAGACGTTATGAATTACTTTGGTATCAGTCGAGCTGAGATCACAAGTGCGCAATTTAGTTCTTTTATCACTGGTACGCAAAAAATTAGCTGGGGATTCGAAGCGCGCCCAGGCTCACAACCAGTAACTATCACTAACGCCGCCGGACAAGCAGTTACTACCGTTCATGGACGACCAATACATATAGCAAACGGTACAAATACGCGTATTTATGGGTGGATCGGTCACTCAACAAAAATTGGTTGGTTTGCGATTATGCAGGCTTGTGGCAACTTAGTAACCGATATTATGCCTCCAAAACCGCCAGAACCACCGAAACCTGAGCCAAAGCCGGCTGTGATTAAGTTGTCAAAGACCGCTAGTAATGTCTCTCAAGGTAATGTGTCAGCTAGCACTGTTGCCGCCAGGGAAAATGACAGAATTAGCTATACTATAACTGCAAAAAACAGTGGTGGCACAGCTAAGGTTGTTGAACTCGAAGACAATATAGGTGACGTTCTGGAATACTCGACGCTTGTCGATAAGGGAGGCGGAACGCTTGATGCAACAGGTAGAACTCTCTCTTGGCCAGATATCAACCTGCAGCCAGGCGAAACACAAGCTCGCACATTTGTCGTACAAGTCCTGTCGACAATCCCCGCAACACCTCAAGGTCAGAGCGATCCAAGTTCTTATAACTGTCTTATGGAGAACGTCTTCGGTAATGATGTAGTTATCCCCGTCGTATGTGCACCTCCAAAGGTTATTGAGAGAGTTGTTACTGAATTACCTAAAACTGGACCAACTGAAAACATGATCTTCGCAGGTATTGTGCTCGCAGTTGTCACCTACTTCTACGCCCGAGCAAAACAAGTCAACAAAGAAGTCCGCTTAATTAGGCGCAACCTTAACGCAGGAAGTATATAAGAGAAAAGAACTATGAGCGAAACTTTAGATCAACCAGATAAAAGCCCCGAGATAAAAATTGGCTCCCCAGAAGCCGCCCTTGAGCAACAGGACAGACTCGCAAAATCACAAGAGAAAAGCATCGAAAGTCCTCGTGATGCCGACGCGGCGGCGGAACAAGCTCGTAAAAACGCTCTCGAAACCGCCGTGAGCGTAGAAGCTGGCGGAAAAGAAAAGGACAGAAGGTCTGAACCATCTGTCGCAAAACGTCGCGGTCCTATCTCTAAAAAACAGAAAGACGCTAGCTTTAAACGTCAAATGCAGGAAATTCAAGCTGAACAACCCTCAGTTAGCCGAGCTTTTAGTAAAGTTATCCATAACAAAGCTGTTGAAAAAACAAGCGATGTCGTAGGCTCAACAGTTGCACGACCAAACGCAATCCTTGCAGGTGCTCTAACAGCCTTCTTCTTGACTCTCGTTGTATATGTTACGGCCAAAGTTATTGGCTACCCTCTCTCAGGCTTTGAGTCAATCGCCGCATTCATCATAGGATGGGTTATCGGTATCGTCTATGACTACCTACGTGTAGTAATCACTGGCAAAAAATAAGTAGCTTAAACGACGTCTGCCACTAGTTAACGTATCTTGACTGACACTTCATCGTGTCCACCATTCGTGTGACGAATGTGTAACTTGTCGTGCTGAGTAGCAGGCTGCTCAGGCACTGAAGGCTCATCTGGACGCTTAGCATCATCCTGTTTATGCTTAGGAGCCTCATCAGGCGCGTCTTGTTTGATAGGAGGTAAAGATGGCTTGTTTGGTACATCTTGAGGCACAGGAGGGCTCTGAGGAGGCGAAGACGGTGCAATTTGTTGACGCTTTGCCAACCAATCATCTAAAAAGGATGAGCCGTTACCCGTCCCAGGCGCAGGTCCCGGACGTGTAGCACTGAGACGTTCCTCTTGCGCTTTCTTCAGCGCATCGAGTTTGGCTTTTTTAGCGGCATCACCTGCACCTAATCGTGCATAAATTTCTTTTTCTACCTGGGCGCGCGGGCGTCCATGTTTAGCCGAAGATAGCTTTTTCAGTGCATCTATCAGCTGCGGACTACTCGTTCCCATCGGTGGTACGAGAGACATGCTGAATGCTGCAGACGGCACGTTATTGATCATAACGGAGGCGATTGTTTGGTAGTTCGGTAGCTTTGTTAAATCTTCGGCATCGAACGTCGGTGCAAACTTCTTAACCAAAATCTCGGCGTCAGTGATACCAATGCGTCCACTAATAACTGTTCCGATGTTTCCGATGATAGCTTCACGGATTTTGTCCGTTAACTGGGTCAAGAACTGGTTTGCCAGGACAAGATTTAGGCGATACTTTCGTGCTTCGGACAAGATCGACTCAAAGCTGTCAGTAGCAAAGTTTTGAAACTCGTCAACGTACAGTGCAAAGTCTTGTCGATCCGCCTCAGGCATATCAGCACGACCCATGGCGGCTGCCTGGAATTTCATCACAAATATCATACCCACTAACTGCGAGTTCAGTTCTCCCATACGACCCTTAGAAACGTTGACGAGTAGAATCTTCTTGTTATCCATAATTTCACGCATATTAAAGCCGCTCTTTGTCTGACCGATAATATTACGCATCATGTCGTTTGACAGAAAAGCGCCGAATTTACTCGTAAACCATCCGAGCATCTCCGACTTGCTCGCCTCACTCGTCTGCGCCATCTCTTTATTCCAGAAGTCTAATACAGATTGAATTGTAACGTGTTTTAACTTTTCGTCAGCAAATGCCTGATCAATGAAAACCTGTTGCACGTCAATGAAGGACGATCCTGCTGGGTCGCTCATAATCGTCAATGCGGCATTACGAAACCACGTTTCAAACCGAGGACCAATAATGCCGGTGTGACCAGGGTCATACAGTCGGTACAGCATCGCAATAGCCTCTTGTACCAGAAAGTCTCGTTGGTCTGCATTTTCAAACTCAAATAGGTTAAGGCCTATCGGGTTGTCGAGATCAGCTGGATCGAAGTAGATGACGTCCTCCACGCGCTCCTTAGGCACCATGCCGAGTAGCTTCTCCGCCGAGTCACCGTGAGGATCAATAAACGCGAAGCCTTTCCCGTCGAGCATGTCTTGATACGCCAAATTCTCTAATAGAACTGACTTACCTGTGCCTGTCTGACCAATAATATACGTGTGTCTGCGGCGGTCGTTCGTACTGAGTCGAATTTGCTTTTTGTTCCCACGGAATTCGTTATAACCCAACAAAAACCCTTCGTCCATTACTTGTGTAGGGCCATCAACCTGCTTCGCTAACTGACGCTCAACCTGTGAAGTCGGTATGCTGTTTTGGTCAGGCAAATGGAATAGCGTTGCCAACTCGACACTATTAAGAATATTGTGGCTGACCGCCTGCGGAAAGAACCGAAAAATATACGCCGTTACCAGCTCTTCGATATTTTTGGCGACAGCAAATTTAAATCCGTTGTTAGTCGCTGAGTCAAACAAAGCAAACGACGCAACGACATTCTTGAGTAACACCTGTGCCTGTCCAACCGTGCCAGACGATACAACCACTCGCACTAACACCTCGTACCCAGGGTACCTTGTTTTGTCTTCTATAGCCTCGACCGTTCCTTGCTCTAGAGATGTAAGCTGAGACGTAAGCTGTCTTTCTTCGGCAGTCGTTTCACTATGTCCTGGTGGTTTCCATAAGGCCGCCATAATACCACTCACGTTACCGAACGCACCGCCAGATGATTTGTGGTGTTCGCTTTTGTCTTTCTTGATCTTCTCTACGGTTTCTATCGAGTGCCTCGTCCAACCTTCATGCGCAGGACGCAGTAAAACCTGAATAGCAATACCGTCATCCCGAGAAGCAGTTGATAATGCATTCAAAAGCGCACGCGCCGCATCACGCTTCGATTCCTGGTAGGTCGCAATAGGATATACGTAGCTTTTCTTTAATGTAAACTCGCCACCAACCGTGCCCCCTAGCTTTCCAGATTGATTAAAGATATTCCGCTCTTCTACTTCTTGCAGTCGTGCTGATGGGTATGCCGCCGCCACCGCTTGACGAACAACATCAATTAGCACTGTTGGCACCACTGTGTAGTAGTGTACCAGCCCACCATGGGCCACGATCTCCAATGACAAGTGCCGTTGTCCATATATCCTGCTTTTAAAGCCTTTGGTGGCAGTACTTGCAATAATGTTATACATCACTTGCGCCTGTGAAATAATTTCTTCCGTAACGTCCCGTTCGTCACGCCCATTGCCTTCAAGATCATCGCTTGCTGGCGGAATGTGGATATATAACGATACCATCTTTAGGCCACGTTCGTAGTTTTTGGCTTCACGAAGTGTCTTTTTGTACTGAGAAAAAACAAAAAGAGCTACACCTGTAACTAGTACACCGACGATTAATACTGTGAGCGCAAAGCCGAGCATCTAAACTTACCTAGCTAGGCAGGGCTTAGTTAGCCTCACCCAGCTCCCTCCCATAACGTTTCTTGAGGTAATCTTTCTGTAGTTGACTGACTGCGTTCTCTTGACTGTACGGATCCTCTCGGGTGTCTGCAACTATCTTTTTCGCACGATCTACCCATTCTTTCTCTATTAAGTCTTCGTCCGCCGCAACGGCTGGGGCGGCAAGGGCAGCCTGATCATCAGAGACAGCGTCGTCAGTAGGCGGCGCAGCTGGCATAAGAGGAACAATAGTGGGTCCGCTCAGGTCTGAAGTTTTTGCAGCAGCCTCAGAAGCTTGTTCTTTGTGCTCATTACCTGTCTCTAGCAGCCCTCGTTCTGGCTGCGTTTGCTGTACATGTTCAATGCTAGGCCCATATTCTACAGGGGCTTGCTCTGGTCCAAGCTTAGGTGCCGAGGTCTCTGGTTCCATATCTGTAATTATAGCATAGTGACATCATGCTTATGTAAGTAATTTAACGAATTCTTTTTGTAATATATACACATCCTATAACCACGAAAAGCAGCACAAGAACAAATTCATAAACGCCTACCGATCCAACAGATTGCAGACCAACTAACATTATCGGTGCAGCGGCTATAACCGTTGAGTAATAGTAAGCTAAACGAAACGGCATTGCTTGTAACGGCTTTTTCACTGTAAAAGCCGCGCTCAAGTGAGCAACAACTCGGCTAACGCTATATATAAAATAAGTCATCACTCCTAGTGATGACAAATACCCGAGAATAAACACGGTTAATATACCGAACGGTCCAACAGTGGTCGGAGCAGTTATATTGAGTAGCACTGCCAGCAAACAGAGGCTTGCTATTGTAGTGATTGCTACTATCTTCTTTAACATTCTTATGGCTACTATACCATGAGAAATAATAATTTTTTGAACAAGCCCGAGCGACAAATGTAGTGTTCGGATTGAAACTGTCGCTCCTATATAAAAATTTGAGCCGTTAACCGCGAACCACCTGCCGCTGCAGGCTTTTGTACTGACCGCTCCCATAGGGAGCATAGTGTCTGTACGTGCCTTTCCTCGGCGCGTCCGACTTCCCCACCGACACCATCGGGGAGAAAGTCGGACACTCTGGTACTTAGCAAGAGCTTCACGCCGTTTGGCGGAGCATCGGTAACGCCAACAGAAGTACAAAGGTGCGTGATATGCATGTGCAAGTCATTGTATGTACGACGTGTCGTCACCGAATATCCGTCAAAGAACGTTCGTGTCTATTATTCAAGTTGTAAAGGTATTTTTGGCTTTGTGTTTGTTTTTGTAAAAGCTTGTTTTTACCATAGCATAACCTCTACGCCCGGTCAACCTATTGAAGTCTGCTGGTTGCTGTATTCATTACATTTCTCTACAAGTGATTCCTATTTTATAGGGGTTAAATATTATGTATAGATTTTTTACAACAATGTTTTTACAACAACGATTATCATGAGAGGTGCGTCTATAGTCATCGCTTATGCACTTGCTGCGTGCTTTTGCAACACAAGTGACGTCAATATTTGTCGCTTGCGTGCTTTAACGCCAAGCTGCTCAAATCGCAAACATATGTGCATCGATCCACATAATGCAACTATGGACTTTGCTACTCCAACCGCTCGGACATATGCATACTTGCCTGCTCATCCTCTCACGCGACCGCGACCTATATGCTTGCATCCTACCCAATCATCGTAAACAAGCAGTGCGATCGTTAGCTCAAAAACGAAGCATGCGTTTTAGACACGAAATCTTGGTCTTATATCAGCACGTATTCAACAACCTGAGGCCTTGCCCGATGGATCGCTTATTCTGGCGCCCTGTAAATACTCGTGTCATACGTTCAAACGTTCATTTTACGCAAGCCGCCTACGCTCATCACGCAAACCGATGGTTGTTTGCTCGAATAAATACATATCCGCCGCACTATCCATCCTAGACACCCCCAGGCTATTAACAGATGTTGCTAGATCGCTTTTCCACACGTAGTATTTTTTACGAAAGATTTTTCATAATTATCATTGACACAAGCGGTATGAGAGCATATTATAGGGGTAGCTTCTGAATAAAAAACTTATACAGAAGTCAAAAATAAACAGAAATCAAAAAACTCCACATTAAAACAACCGTTCCTCGCAGGCGGTTGTTTTATTTTTGCTTAATACAAAGGATGCTCTAGCTTAGCCTATTAATATATCCGCCAAACGGCGGATATATCTAAATCAAATTGGTGGAGCTGCCGGGCACTGCCCCCGGGTCCGAAAGGTAACCGACTATTCGTCTACAAGTTTAGTTTGGCTTAGATTGTAGCGATGATATGAGACTAAAAGCTAAACGTAAAATGCCTCCATCATCGCGCAATAAAGTGTTTTGATCAACCGTTGCTGCCCAGATGATCAATGAGCGACATGTATATAACACCACTTTCTATCTATGTCGCCTGTAGAGGTGGTGACCGAGCGTATTAGGCTGCGATTGGCGCAAATGCAAAGTTAGGAGTAAAAATACTCTTTACCTTAGCAATTACAGTATTAATTGTGTTTGCAATTAAATTGTGCGGGTTACGCCCGCTGTCGACTTGCAAAATAATCTGTTAAAATCCTTCCGTCGAAAGCTAAAGTCAGCCCCAACGTAACAGATTAATTATAGCATAATTTGCATCAATATACTAGTCATGCTTAAATTAAGCTTAAGATGGTGGCGAAGGTTATGACAGTTGCACCGATAGGCTTCGATGGCTCTCTCATCGAAGTGGAGAGCGATGCAACCAAAAACCTCCCGTCGTTTCAGATAGTAGGCTTAGGGAACAAAGCCATAGACGAGGCAAAAGAACGAGTCCGAAGCGCTATTACCAACTCATTCCTAGAGTTTCCGAAAAAACGCATCACGATCAACTTGGCCCCAGCAGAACTACCAAAAGACGGTGCACATTACGACCTCCCCATCGCCCTGGCGATCCTATGCGTCAGCGGTCAACTACGCCAAAAAGAGCTCGATCATGCCATATACGCCGGCGAGTTAGCACTTAACGGCTCCCTACGACCCATCAAAGGTGCTTTACATATCGCCGAAACAGCAAAAGCACATGGTTACACAAAAGTATATTTGCCCACTAGCAATGCTGAGCAAGCTAGCCTTATTGACAACGTAGAGATTGTACCAGTTAACTCTCTAAAAGAGCTATTCCTTCATCTTAAGGGCGAGGTAGTTATTAAACCGTATATAAGACCAGCATCCCCTCTTGTAGAACAAGTCATCTCGTCGCCCTTCATAGATGAAGTTCATGGACAAGAACAAGCTAAGCGGGCAATCATCATAGCTGCTGCAGGCCACCACAACATACTGCTAACAGGCTCACCTGGTGCAGGTAAGACAATGTTGGCAAAAACACTAGCCAACCTACTGCCGTCACTCAGTGACGTAGAAAGGATAGCAACGACCAAACTTCACAGCCTAGCAGGAGAAGCGGACGGAGAAATTGTTGCAACTCGACCTTTTCGCGCGCCACATCACACCGCAAGTCGTATAGCAATCGTTGGTGGTGGTAATCGACCAAAGCCTGGCGAGATTAGTTTAGCTCACCTAGGAGTACTGTTCCTAGACGAACTACCAGAGTATCCTCGGTCCATCCTAGAAGCCCTCCGTCAGCCTTTGGAAGACAAGAAGATATCGGTAAGTCGAGCAAGTGGTCACGTTACCTACCCTGCCGACTTTATGCTTGTAGCCACAATGAACCCATGTCCATGTGGATTTTATGGCGACAATTCCAAGGAATGTACTTGCACAAGCAGCCAAATTCTCGCATACCAAAAGCGTCTGTCAGGCCCCCTACTCGACCGCATTGACCTAGTCGTCCATGTCTCTCGTGTTCCTAACGACACATTACTTAATACTTTATCGAAGAATAATTTACAACATATTGATGCAAGAAATTTGATAAATGCAGCTGTTAATATACAGTGGAACAGATATAAGAGTAGTTATAAATACAACGCATCTATTACGAATAGCAGGATTATCAAGCACGCCCCCCTCACGCCCGATGCAAAAAAGCTTTTAAGTCAGGCGGCTGATCGACTTGCATTGAGCGCCCGTAGCTACTTCAAGATCATCAAAGTCGCGCGAACAATCGCCGATCTGGCTGGAGAAAAAGATATCCAGGTCGAACATATTAGTGAAGCCCTCCAATACCGGATGTAATGGGCTTGAACTACTAATCTATATCTGGTAGAATAGCTAGCGAGTAAACGCTCAAAAGGAGACGACGATCAGTACATCAATTCGTATCAATGAAGCAATTCGTGCAGATCAGCTACGTGTGATCGGACCAGACGGAGACCAACTTGGAATCCTCAGTCGTAGTGAAGCACTTAAGATAGCCGAAGACGCTGGAGTTGACCTAGTTGAGATCTCGCCTAACGCGGATCCTCCTGTAGTAAAAGTCATCGACTGGGGTAAATACCAGTATCAAAAGATGAAGGAACTACAGAAGAGTCGCAAGAACTCCAAAACCGCAGAGCTAAAGCAAATGCGTATGGGGCTCAAGATTGGGGCTAACGACCTAGAAATCAAACTGCGTAAAATTCGTGAATTCTTGAGCGAAGGACACAAGGTGAAGATATTGGTAGTTTTTCGCGGACGTGAAATGGCTCACCAAGAACTAGGATACGTGATGATTGATCGGATCGCAGCAAGCCTTGAAGAGTATGCGATAGTAGAACAAAAGCCTCAGATGGCAGGTCGCAATCTGAGCATAGTGATAAGGAGTAAGTAATGCCAAAAATGAAAACCCACAAGGGAACCGCCAAGCGGATCAAGGTTACCAGCACTGGTAAATTGACCCGTCGTCGCGCATTTGGCGCGCACTTGCTTGCGAGTAAAGGCAAAGGACGCAAGCGCAATATCAAAACCACAGCACTTGTTAAGGGTGCTATGGCTAAAAACGTTCGACGAGCGTTAGGAATCTAAGTCATGCGAGTTAAAAGAGGCGTCACAGCACGTGCAAAGCACAAAAAGATATTAAAACTTGCCAAGGGCATGCAGCATGATCGAACTCGTTCGTACCGCTTAGCCAAGCAAGCAGTTATTAAGGCACTTCGCTATGCTTATAGGGATCGTCGCAACAAAAAGCGCGACCTACGAGGCACTTGGATTACACGCATTAACGCTGCAGCACGCGAACTTGGCACTACTTACGGCAAACTCGTTGCTGGACTAAAAGCGAGCAATATCGAACTAGACCGCAAAGTTTTGGCGGAACTAGCGGTAAGTGAACCTAAAGCTTTTGCTGAAGTTGTCAAATCAACCAAGAGCATCTAGTATTCGTTCCTTTAAATAACCTCTATTAAATAACACCCCCAGAGGGTGTTATTTAATAGGCAGTGCATCGATAAGCCGGGTTCTGTCTGGGGTAATCATCTATCTAGCCGAATAGTTGCCTATCCGGTCAAGCGGATATCGGCCCGCGGACGAGCAGCCCTTAACGCGAACCTCCTTGCAGCTGACAGGGTTTACCTCCACGCCATGTCACCATGGAATGCTGTGAGCTCTTACCTCACTCGTTTCACCTTTTCCCTCTTTCGAGGGTAGTTTCGTTTCTGTGGCACTTTCCCTAGAGTCACCTCCGGTCGCCGTTAGCGACTGTCATTGCTCTACGCTGCCCGGACTTTCCTCTTGTGTCATAGGACACAAGTGATCACCTAATGAACTGCCTGACATTAAGTATAGCAAACTACGCGGCATCACTTTCATGTTCATCGAGAATTTTATTGACAAGTGAATCTGCCATTTTGTTTAACTCACGCGGGACATGAACAAACTTGACTCTTTGTAGTTGCTTAACAAGCACCTGGATGCGTTCATTGATAGGCCATAGTTCTCTATTTTTAATTTTATATAAACCGTTCAGTTGGTTAACAACTAGCATACTATCTATACGAAACTCTAGTGAATGCACGCCCTTCTTTATGACCGCTTCAAGCCCTAGGCGCACTCCGTGATACTCAGCCTGATTGTTAGTAGTAATGCCCAAGTATTCACCTCCTTGCGCAACTACTGTTTCGTCTTCGGTAATAATAAAAGCTGCCGCGGAAGGACCAGGATTGCCCCGAGAACCCCCATCAGAATACACAATGGTATGGGATTTTTCTGATACATTAACTGATGTATTAATAGCATCGTTATTAATACCCTCATTTACAACCTTGCTGGTCAGGTCGGTGTCATCGTCCAGTTCCAACAGATAGTAGGCACTGTCTCTCAGTTCACTACGTTGTATTTCTGACTTCGATTTCCATACATACGAATCATAGCTACGACCTGGTGTTAACCCCTGATCACTAGGAACCCCATCGACCGAGTAGACAACGAACACGTGTTGCCTGTCTGCTTCTTCACGGTTAACCATGGACATGACATCCCGAAGATGTACATCATGAACATCGAGCCCAAGATCGTTACGAAGGTGTCGACGCATTCCATCATCAGGTTGCTCATCTCCCTCCAGCGTCCCCCCTGGTAGTTCGTACTTGCCGACAATACCTGGACGACCCTGTGAGCGACGAAGGAAGAGTACCTTATCGCCACTTTGAATAATTGCTTGAACAACAACTCGTTGCTTCATTTTAAATGGTTCTTTCTGTTTTCGATATACTGCTAGTACTTATAGTGTAGCATCCGACGACCGTATTTTGTATGATTGTTTTGGTCGGGGATACTGGGTTCGAACCAGCGACCTCACGGCCCCCAGCCGTGCGCGCTACCACTGCGCTAATCCCCGTCTTTATACTTACTAACCCACGAATTTTTTATAATAAAAACCCCAGGGCTTGTCTTTGACGCTCGATATTCCCTTGGCTGTAAAGGCAAGGTGGGTACCCGCAAAACATTTCCACGGAAATGAATAATCTTGAGTTCCCTATCTATATGATATTCAGGAAAATCATGCACGCCTAGGCTTACCCTGGGATACCTCTATTATACGCCTAACTAACGAAGATATTGCTGAAGACGGTGATGAAAAAGTTGATAACAGTACTCATAAGTACGCCGAGCGATGGTCCAGCTAATAAGACAATGGCAAAGACAACAATAATACCATAACGCTCAATCACCTCCATGCCACGCCTGACAAACTCTGGCGCAAGAGCGTACAACACACGAGATCCATCAAGCGGCGGTATAGGTAGTAGATTGAATACAAAGAACCCAAGGTTCACAGATACAAGAGCTCCGAATATCTGTCCTGCGACTCCTTGAGTTGGCGCTCCCACCAATATCCACACACCAAACCCAACAAAAGCAATCAAAAAGTTTACAAGTGGTCCCGATACCGCGACAAGTGCAGCTCCCCACTCACCCCAACGCACATTATGAGGGTTAAAAGGCACTGGCTTTGCACCACCAAATATCGGACCTCCTAAAATGGCTAGTGTTACAGGTAAGATGATAGTCATGAAGGGATCTATATGTTTAATCGGATTCAAACTTAAACGACCCTGTGCTTTTGCGGTATCGTCCCCTAGCCAGTACGCAACAAAACCGTGCATTACTTCATGAAAAGTCATCGAAAATAAAATGACACCCAGAACGATAGCAATATAGACCACATCAATACTCATCCAGCCTATTATAACAGTTCTTATTCGCCGACCTAACCCTTGACGCAAACAATGAAAAACGCTATACTGGGCAATACTGTTAAAAATAAGTGGAAGTAATGACATGGCAGCACGCTGCGAACTAACCGGCAAAGGAAAACAATTTGGCCACAATGTGAGCTTCTCTTTACGTCGCACTAATCGTGTCTTTAAACCAAATCTTCAGAAAAAAACCTTTGAATTCAACGGTCAAAAAGTTACCATGATCCTCAGCACTCAAGCAATCCGCACTCTCAAGAAAAAGGGCATTCTAGTCTAAGTCGATCAACAAAAAACCTCCTGCAAAAGGAGGTTTTTTAGTTTCTTCGCATATTAACTACGTGTTACTGCAACGACCGTCAACGTTGGGGGTATACTTGAACTCGCTTTGATTTTGTATTTCGCGGTTGTCTCGAGCGGCGCACCCAATTCCGACACAAACTGTTCTAACGTATCTTGGTTTACTTCATATTTCAGGGATTTATCAGCATAGTGAACTGGTATAACAACCTTAGGATCAACTTTACGCACTAGATTTGCAGCGCCAGTAGAATCAAGTGTATAGCCGTTACCCCCGATTGGAATAATCAGGATATCAAGAACTCCTAGCGCCTCCAGTTGATCGTCTGCTACTTTTTCGTAAATATTACCGATAACCCCAATACGTACATCGTTTATTTCAATTCGGTATATCGTACTAAGTAAAGGTTGGCCTTCTGCATCAAGATGACGTTGCGCAGGAATACCTCTAATATCAAAATCACCTACGCCATACTCGCCCGGACCTTCGATTCTCAGTTTTGCATCCTGGCCGTTTGTAGCAAAACGCTCTTCGGTCGACAGTTCAATAGCGTCTTTGATGGCAATATCTTTCAGCCCCACAATAGATAGCTTTGGATCAACAACTAAGGTTGCTTTTTTCGTTGCTATAACAACACTGTTACCACCCTTGTACTCAATATCAAACATTTCTTTCCCCTTTTATTTCTGACTTAGCAAGACATTGTCTTTATCAACCACAACCGTGTACTTACCATTTACAATTTCTGTAATAAACCTGTCTCGGACACTTAGTCGATAATAGAACTCATCATATGATAGCACGGTATAGTTGATATCACGACCTTCGCCTTTTTCTATTGTCTTTATTGCAGCCGTTACTTTGGCAGAAGCTAGATTACCTACCAGCAACACGTCAACAGCACTAGTTGAACCCCGAACAAGTACACCTGCAAAGAGCGCCAAACGCAGTCCTGGAATTGCACGAACCGCAACACTATAATCATCTGTCAGACTCTCTTCTGACACCGGTACAATACTCGGTTCGGCAGTACTGTCCCCAAAAATTGCCCTTAGTGGTATGTAGTAGTCATAACGTTGATTCACCTGATAGTAAAGCTTATTATCAGCACTATCACTAGTTATGATGCCTACCTCCAGCATATTAGAGAGTTCACGACGAACGGAATTAATTTGTTCATCTATTTTTCGTGTTATTTCGCGCACATAAAACGATTGACCCGGACTATTCAAAAAGAGGTGTAACAACTTTACCCGTGTCTTTGAACCAAATAGTGCGTCAATCATGCTCGTTCCCCCTGGTAGCTTTCGTGTTCTATAATATCATGATTAACGGTGCTTAGCGAGTATCCCAGATATATATGTGTTCAGCGTCCCGGAATTACCCCAATAGGTAAAGGGGTTGCGTCGTAACCACGTCATTTGTCGTTTCGCCAGTCGCCAGTCGGCCGTAGCAGCTTTAGCTTTCAAGTCTTCAATCGTTAGACTTCCATTCAGATATTGGTGTATCAGCGGGTACAAATTTGACTTCATTGCTTCGCTTTTCCAACCATACTTTTTGCCCAACATTATTGCCTCGTCCACTACTCCGTTTTGTAGCTGTTGTTCAATCCTATCTTCAATTCTCTTCCTTAACAATAATTTATCTGTTGTTATTCCAACAATGATGTTTTTATAATATGGCTCAGATTTCTTCTGTATGTGATGGTTTGTATTTTCAATTTGACGTATTACATATCGTTTGTTTTTTTGATTTTCAGGAAGGTTAATACTGTTCTTTCTGCAGTAGTCGTGTAATTCCTGTAATGACATTAGTTGTAATTTTGACCTCAGTTTTTCATTTGCTTTTGGCCCAAACTGATAGTTAAAGACAACTGCGTCTACATACAATCCAGTCCCGCCAACGAGTAACGGTACATGCCCTCTTTTCCTAATTTCAACTATCTTTTCGTCGGCATATTTTTTGAAATCAGCTACCGAATAACTGTCGTTTGGCTCTACAATATCTAACCCCCAGTGCGGTACTCGCCTTTGATCGTCCGTACTTGGCTTGGCGGTACCTATGTCCATACCTTTATACACTGTTCGCGAGTCTGCACAAATAATTTCTCCATTAAAGCGCTCGGCTATATCCATGGCTAGTGCGGATTTTCCACTTGCTGTTGGGCCTACAATCACAACTACTGGTAGTTCTATAACTTTGGTTGCCATCGAAGATCCTTAAAATTATCCACAATATGATTTGTACAGCTGATCCCTTCTTGAGCAAGTAGTTGTGCTTGTACCTCTCTGCCGCCATGAAACCCAGATGCTAATCCACCAAATCTATTCACAAGACGATGCCACGGTAACTCTGGATCTCCGTAATGGGCAACTCCTCCTACAATACGAGACGCGTTGGCGTGACCTGCTAGTGCAGCCAAATCGCCATATGTCGTGATCTTCCCAGCAGGAACCTGGCTCATTAGTGCTTCAATTTTTATACGGAAGTTACTATCTACCATTACTACATCTGTTGTATATGCACAGCTAACTCGTCAAGGTTAACTTTTTCTTCGCCAGCCTGAGACCGAATACTTACCTCGCGATTATCTTTATCCTGTTGTCCAACAATAATCTGCAGTGGAATTTTCCATGTAGTGGCCTCGCGGATTTTCTTCCCTAACGACTCGTTACGGTCATCGACTGTATATCGTATTTCGTTATACTTTACAGGTTTCATGAGGATGGTACTCTGCAAAATAGACTCAATCTCACCTACGTAATCAAGCACGGTGTCGTTAATTGTCAGGATACGTATTTGCTCTGGAGCAACCCAGAATGGGAACCACCCAGCAGTATGTTCGATAAAGACACTGAGGAAACGCTCAATTGACCCTAACAGCGCGCAGTGGATCATAACTGGAGTTTGTGTATTACCTTCGGCATCAATGTATTGCAGATCAAAACGACCAGGTTGAACAAAATCAAGCTGGACTGTAGCGACCTGGTGTTCGCGCCCGATGGCATCTGTCGCCATAAAATCAATCTTGGGACCATAAAACGCCGCTTCGCCATCTTGTTCAAAATAATCTAATTTGTTGGATACAACTGCCGCTTTAAGCTGCTGTTGCGCACTATCCCACAATGCCTGGTCACCAAGATATGCATCGCTATCATCACGATACGATAGTCTTACACGTAGATTCATATCGATCGTCTGATACAGTTCTCTCGCGCTAGCAAGCAAATTATTAATCTCATTCTCGATCTGTTCAGGCAGACAAAAGACATGACTGTCATCCTGTGTCAGTGATCGGACACGGTTAAGACCACCTAATTCACCTGTCTTTTCGTCGCGGTAGTCAGTTGTGGTTTCAAGATATCGAATCGGCAAATCACGATAGCTCCGTGGTCGACTTGCGTAGATTTGTGTGTGATGCGGGCAGTTCATTGGCTTGAGCGCCATTTTGTCATCTGTTTCTTGGCTCGTTACAAGAAACAGCTCGTCACCAAATTTTGCCCAGTGACCAGATGCTTCATAAAGGTCAGTCTTGGTAATGTGTGGCGTCCAAACCTTTTCGAACCCAAACCCGAGACGGAGTTGATTAGAATATGCAGCGAACAAGTCGCGCAGTATCGTCCCCCGAGGCGTAAATAGCGGCAACCCCGCCCCCACCAACTGGGATACTGTGTAAATATCAAGCTCTTTACCTAGACGCCTGTGATCACGTAACTTGGCTTGTTCGAGCATCTCTAGATATTGATCTAATTCTTCTTGGGTGGCGAACGCAACACCGTACAGTCGCTGCATTTGCGGGTTCTTTTCGTTGCCTCGCCAGTACGCGCCAGCAACGCGCAGCAGCTTGAACACACCAACATCTTTAGTGTTTGCTACGTGTGGGCCTCGGCACAAATCAACAAAGTTACCGTTTTTGTAAAAAGACACCTCGACCACACTTTGGACAGAGGCGTGCGGCGACCCGCCAATGCCAGCTGGCAGCTCCATTCCCATCATTGTGGCATCTAACTCGCTAGCAAGAGTCGTTCCTTCACGTTTCAGATCATTCAGGAGCTCAAGTTTATAAGGCTGGTTGTTTTGCCTCGCCCATTCAATTGCTTGGTCGATCGGCATTTCAAATCGTTCAAAGTTATCACCGTAGCCAATAATGCCTCGCATCTCCTTCTCAATCTTGGGAAAGTTGGCTTCTGATATTTTGATCTCGCCGAGGTCAATGTCGTAGTAAAAGCCGTTGTCGACTACTGGACCAACACCAAACTTAGCATCTGGCCATAACCGTTGCACTGCCGCTGCAGTTATATGTGCAAGACTGTGTCTCATTGCGTGTAATTGTTCGTCGCTCATGACTTCACTCCTTTTTGATAAATAAAAACATGCGATGATTACATTCAAAGTCCTCACGGAATTAAATCTATATATCGCATGTCTCGGGTCCACTGTATCAGCAGACGGTTCCACCGGACTTTTACTCATGAGGGACGTTACGTACATCCACACTCCCACGGAACTCAGCAGATGGTTGGGCTGCGTCTTCGTTCAAGTATATAATACCACATTCTTGCCTGTTCACCCCTATTTTGCTATCCTGTATATAGTTCACGGGTCCTTAGCTCATTTGGCTAGAGCGCCTCATTGACGTTGAGGAGGTGAGAGGTTCGAATCCTCTAGGACCCACCATACTGTTACTTTAAAGCTCGCCTACCAGGTGAGCTTTTTACTTACCCACTATTTATCGTAGTTTTCCACCTATGCGATTGTCACTTTAGGCATAGGCGTATATCACAGAATGGATATTGAGCGCTTGGCTGTACTATTGACAATTACGCGTGCTTATGCTAACATGTATGTATGGTCAAGAAACAACAGATACAAACACCACAAACACTTCCTCCAGTCTCACAACTTGAACGGTTCGTTCTCGGGTTTGAGTACAATAAAACAATCCAGGAAGTAAGGCGCGAAGTACGAGTTCGTACTGACAAGAACGCGTAATTATACTGCTAAATAGCCGTACCCCACTCTTTACGAGTGGGGTACTTTTATGTGCAACGCAAGCGGGGACACTAGTGCTTGTTCTTGTGTGACCGTTTCAGCTCTTTAGCCTGTTCACGAGCTGCTTTAGCTGATTCATGAGTAGCCTTGTCGGTAACATCAAACTTATCGAGATATTTACCCAAGAACAATCGCCCCTGTGAATATAGGGCCGATCCTGCACTGTACCCCACAGCACTTACTGGCATCAATACCCACTGCAACACCATCCATACCGTACGATGACGTTTGTACCTGGCGGGACGCGGTGGTAACAATTTGAATGCCAAGAAGACGGTAATCAACAATCCGACAGTAGCAATCCGCTGCATCGAGCCGATGAGGTCTGGTAGTTGGTGCGCCACTGGGTCACGAAAGGCCTCTGGATTAATCAAAAGTGGTATCCATCCACCAAATGCAACCAATATTGATACGCTTGCGAGCGTTATATGCCCGTCTAGCAGTCGTAGAAAGCGTCCAAAGCCGCCAAAGAACGAAACGTTACGCTTCTTTGTAAACACGCGCACCGCTACATACGGGACGTCTGACGCGCCATAAGCCCAACGTCGAAGTTGAATGAACTGCATCTTGAGGGTCTTGAGATATGTATTAGACAAGACAGCATCCTGATAAATCGGCACATACACAGGTAGGACCGAATAGTTACCATTAAAGTAAAAATAGCTGCGCCAGTACTGATGACCATCTTCTACGATCGTCCGCGTGCTCCAAAAGTCCATTTCAACCAGCGCGTCCATCGGTTGCGAATGCGAGGCAAAGTTACGAAGCGTGTGGGGTCGCATCGAGCTAATGATGTTCCAAAACGAGTTACCCGTCGCCACAACACGCATCAGAGCTGGCGCGTCCCAAATATTACTAAAAAAGAGTGACACAGGTTGGTACGACAGATGCTTGCGGTCTTCATGAACAATATATTCATAGGTAACATAATCAAAGTATGTGGCGTGAGGTCGATTATCACTATCGAGCGTCGTCACAATAACGTTTTTATAGTCGATGTCTTGTGTCGGTAACCAGTCACGCATGTAACGTCCTGCGTTTGTGATATTCCCACCCTTGCCGATGACCTCATTTGGTAAGTTATCGGGATGCTCTATGAGATGAAATGAATGGAATTTGCTACCAAACTCCTTTTTCAGCTTTTCAACAGTCGTTCGAATC
>CAZDKN010000004.1:0-16279 GCA_964506065.1 uncultured Saccharimonas sp. (SeqCode)
CCAACAATACGATGTGGTCCAAGGGGTGAGTGAAATACCAATAACAGGAGTGTTCGGCAGTCAACTGGGTCGACGCATGTTCTATTGGTATAACCGCAAATATATTGGTATCGATATACCCCTTAACGCGACGTACTTTGCTGCGTATAGCCGTAGAGCAATCAACTCTCTGACCTCAACAGGCCGTAACCATCGACATATTAGACATCTGGCGCGCAGGATAGGATATGGATATGTAACTCAAAATTATATACCTTTACGCAACCCAGGCAGCCAAAGGCGCCTGAGGACTGGTATCGTAGAAGCGCTTGAGATTGTGACGAGTTACTCTACTCACCCGCTACGCTTTGTTACGTGGCTTGGCTTTATTGCTAGTATTATTAACGTGCTTTACGCCTGCTATGTGTTGGTGTTGAATGTGTTCAGCGACAACCTGGCACCTGGCTGGACATCAACCTCAATGCAACAATCACTCATGTTCTTTGTGTTATTTGTTATTATGATCATACTATCAGAATACATTGGCCGTATACTAACAGAAACTCGTCGAGAGCCACACTATTATATTGCCGACGAACTGGCGAGTACAACAGCAATAGCCGATCTAAATAGAAGGAATATATCAAAGTAGTATGACTGCCTCAACGACTCAAGACAAGATACGGAAAGCCAACCCTACGTGGGTATTTCCAGATTTTGAAGTCAAAATCCTAACCAAAAAAAGTAACAAATATTGTGTTTGTGTGTTTGTTATCAACGAGGGGGAGCGCATACAAAAGCAGCTAAAGGCTATGAAAAAGTATGCAAAAAACATTGATATTGTCATTGCTGACGGCGGTAGTACAGACGGTTCACTGGAAGAGAAGTTTTTGAAAGAGCAGAACGTAAGGGCCCTTTTGACAAAAAAAGGCAAAGGAAAACTCAGCGCACAGATGCGTATGGCATTCGCATGGGCACTTAACGAAGGATATGAAGGAGTCGTTGTAGTTGACGGGAACGGCAAGGACGATATATCCGCAATTCCAGATTTTATAAAACATTTGGCGGGCGGCATTGATCATGTGCAGGGTTCTCGTTTTGTAAAAGGCGGGAAGGCAATCAACACACCGCTGTCACGTGAGCTTGGTTTACATTTACTGCATGCGCCTCTGATCAGCCTAGCAAGTGGTAAGCGCCACACTGATACAACGAATGGTTTTAGAGCATATAGCAGTCGCTTGCTCAGTGATCCTGAGATTGCAGTGTTTCGTGATATTTTCCAGACGTATGAATTACACTATCATCTTGCGATTGAAAGTTCACGGAACAAAAAGTACACAACAACGGAAACGCCGGTAATCCGTGCATATCCCAAGAAAGGGAAGACACCTACAAAGATAAGCCCAATAAAAGGTAATCTTCATATACTCGGAGTGCTTTTTAGTGCTGCTGCAGGGAAGTATAGACTGAGCAAAAAAAAGATAGGTAGTCGTGGAAGTTCAAAACTTAGTTAAAAAGCATTGGGTTAGAATTGTTATCCTAACTACTGTGCTACTTTTCGTTGCGAACTTAATTACAGTTTATCCAGGTTATATGAGTAGTGACTCGCTCAAACAGCTAGCGCAAGCTCTAGGCCAACAACCATTTGCAGACTGGCACCCTCCTGTTATGGCTTTTTTATGGTCCATCGGCATTACGTTGACTGGAAAAGTAGCGTTTCTAATGGTTATGCAACAGGTAATGTTGTGGGGAGGGCTGCTGGTATTTGCTATATATGTGTACAAGCAAACAAAATCAAGACTTATTTCATTACTACCTTTATTGATTGGTGTTACCCCTTTTGTAGCAAACATATCGGGTGTGGTTTGGAAGGACGTTCATATGGCCTTCGCCCTACTCATTGCTACTGTATTATCGCTAGGACTTAAAAATCAAACGAAAGCGATGAAAACTAGTATTGCTATACTGATTGCGTTATCTCTTATATACGCAATTATGTTGAGGTATAATGCTATCTTGGCGGTTATCCCTATAGCTTTGTACGCTTCGTCGCGCATTTTTTCTAAAAAAATCGTAACAGTGATAAGTAGTATTAGTATTGTACTGGCAGCAGCTTTAGTCAGTGCGGGGCTCTCCATAGTCCTTAATGTCAAAGAAGCAAACCCTACGTCAACTGTTATGTTGGATGATATTGTCCATACGCTGAAACAGGAGGAATTGAGCGCTGCTTCAAATACGCCAGATGAGTTGAAGCTTACGCTGCTGAATATTCAGTCAAAATGCGCCTTAGGTGATATCCCGTTCCACTCCTATGGTCTCTGTAGTACGCTAGATCAGCGAGATATTATTCAGTATAAGTACTATGACGAGCTAAAAAGACTATGGGCAGATACAGTTACAAATCATTTAGACTCGTATGCTCTCTATCGGGCTGAAACTTTTTGGATATTTCTAACTACTCCAGCGCAATACGAATATACACAGCATAGTACTATAGACAGTAACGCATTTGGTTTATCGACTCATAATGTTTTTCTATCGGACACTTTAAGCCGGTACGTTACTTTCTTTACTAAAGATATGGGCTTCCTCTTTAGGCCCTATTTTTGGTTAATGCTATCTATCGCAATAATGGTATATGCGAGTAAGCGTTTAAAAAGGTATAAGGGTATAGTGATATGCTTAGCTGTGTCTTCTGTCGCTTACATAGTAGGTTATATACCTGTTGTTATAGGCTGTGACTTTAGGTACATATACTGGTCTGTTATCGCTATGTCAGTGTGTATTATATTATTAGCAACTGAGCAGTATATGAAAAAACATAAATTAGGAGCACATTGATAAACCGAGGCTTTTATTGATCACACAATAATTATCGATAAGTATTTTTTTGTTCGACTCTGTTAGAGTAATCTCTTGGTACGCGGCGGACTCGATCGTCAGTTGAGTCCCGGGTATGATACCGTCCGTACGTGTCACTAGGTTTGGGTTTATATCCCACTTAGTCACGGGGATTATCAAGTTCACTGTTGTTTCATTCGTTGGCAGCGAAATCGGATATTGTAGCCCTGATATGCTACTTGGGTATAGTAAATATTTTTGCGACTTACCAATTAACGGTAGTTTAGAAGATGTTTTATATTTTAGCGTGACCTTATAAACAATGACAGTATTGCTATCGGTGGGGGGTAGTAGGACTTGATTATGTGATGAAGTTGCAACTCTTACGGGCTTGTCTTGGCTAATTACGTTAACTTTTTTCTGCCACAGATAATGGGAATCGTTTGAAGTCATAAGATCATAATTCGTCAGTAGGTGAATATAGAAGTCGCCGGATGTTGACCACAGCCATTCTTCATAGTAGAAGAAGTTTGGTCGGAGAGTTATGACGTAATCTGGCTTGGTACTTATGAAATCGTTAACGTAGTTCGCCCGTCGCTCGCGACCAAGCACATGGATAATATAGTCTTCCCCGCCCTTAGAATGACCCAATTGGCTGCTGAGACTCTCATAGAGGCCTGTATATGTAGACCATATCGTTGAATTTGGTTTTATGTAGGGTTCGAACGCGTCAATACGATTCTTCCATATTGGGCTTGAGGCAAAATAGTCATTTTCTTTGATAGCCTGCTTACTTGTTGAAAGAATACTCCTCGCGGGAAGGTTTTTTATACTGACGGAGTTGATATAAATTGAATTAATAATTAAGACGGCTATAAGGATTACTGGAGTAATTATCAGTATTTTTCTTAGGGTATTACCTTTACGAATCGTCCATGTTTTTTCGCTAAGTGTAATGTCTATTACAACAGCCACCAAGAATATACCTAAGCCCCTTTCAAGGGCTACAAGTTGTACTTGTGGTACGTAGTAGCTCAACACTGATGTAAGAAAAATAATAACACCGTATATACATATGAATACAATACCTATAAACTTTTTGTAATCTTTGTTCTTGTATAAGCTGTAGGCTGCAATTAAACCTAATAAGATTATTATCCAAACCGCTAGGGTACTTTGTGATATCAGAGACGGTATAAAACTACCCCAGGTGAGGTAAGTGTTCGGAGGCGCGCCAAAGTACCAACCCTGATCGGTCGGTATATCAATAAGTGCATATTTTAGGACCTCAATAGGATGACCTCCAGATAGCGCAGTAATAAATATTAGTATTGATAGAGCTATCAATACTGCGTGCAAAGTGACTTCTACTACCCACTTTAGTGCGGATGTTTTTCGATGCCAAAGAATAAAAGCTTTTACTATTAGGTAGGCAATAGTTGTCGCAATGCCGTGCTCTGTACCGCACGCGAACGACACGCCTATCAGAAGAATTGCCAATATATCATTTATATATAATTTGAACTTGTATATGAGGAAGTTTTTGTCAGTTTTCCATATGAGTGCTGCTGCAACCAGAATAGGAAATGTACCTCTCAAACCCCTAAGAGAGCCGCCAGGACTAATGACATCAATGAAGTAGCTTGCTATAACTATAAAAATTGCCGTCGCTATTAATGTCTTTGGTATTGACCTGAAGTATGCAAAAAAGAAAATCAATGTACAAGCAACAAATAAAGTTGCAGATACAAGCCATTTTGCCGTTTCCGCAGCAAAGACGTTACTACCTAGTAATTCGAACACAGCTAGGTGCAGCCAGGGGACACCAACACCGTGAAAGACAGGAAAATCTAACCCTGCAAGTTGACCATCTGTAATTCTACGAAGAGGGTTGTATAGTTGAAACGTACCGTCAGTCGGAAAGGTATTCATAGAAGTTCCATACTGCAAGGACGTCAATATAGTAAGTCCTAGGAATACAATAATTGAAATACCTGCTAGTACCGCTAGCACGTACAGTAAGGTTTTATAGCTCTTCAGAGTCATAAGGTATATCATATCAGTTGCATGTGGCTGAGCATAGGAGCTGTGTTGGACATAAGATAATATTTATGTTACAATATTCTTATGAAGACAACAAATAGCACTGAACTATTCGGTGTCGAGCTGGTCGGTACCGTATCGACTTATTACCGCGATCGTAGTGATCCTCGCTTTGAGTTAGCCCTCGATAATGCTGAAAGATGGCGTGACACAGGGTTACCGTATGTTGTTGTAGACAGCTCACATATAGGTCAGGATGGCAATACGTGGGTAAAACATGCACACGAGGAAAGAGGAGCGATTGTTGTCTCTGCAGAAGTGAAAGGTGTTGGTACGCAACGTCAACAAGGCGTGAGTTATTCATTTGCACATGGTGCAGAAAAAGTTGTCGGACATGACCCAGAGAAAGTCTTGATGTCCGAATTTAGTAAGCAAATTTCGGACAGTTTAAACCAACATCAAATCTTGGTTATTGGACGAACTGCCGCAGCCCAGAAAACACTTCCGTCAGTACAAGCTTGGACTGAAGATATGGCAGGATGGATATTAGAGCAGACTCATAACTTCCCTGCCGACGCCTTGAGTGGTGGTCGTGGTTTCACCGCAGAGGGGGCGGAAGTATTAGCAGAATACCCAGCAACTGATCCAGCGTTTAATAACTGGATTTACTTATATAGAACTCCGCTTGAGGCACGCGCCAAAGGTTTGTCGGTAGGTGGTTTGTCTGTTGATTTAATGCATCCCCCGACAATGAGAGAACAAGAAGAAGGCAATCCAGTATTTGATCGTAAGCGCTACGATCAGTTCAAGCTACAGCTAGATTACCTGATGGCGAGAAGTGATGTTGACCCGCACGCTGGAGGTATTGCGCTTGCTGTTCGTCATGCCATGGAGGGGTTGACCGTAGGCAGTTCTAACGAAGAGTTTGAACTACAGCTCAAAAGACTAGAGAGTCGACTTGTCAGTTTCGGCTACCAACGTGCATAATAGTATGTAGTAAGAAATTGACTGGAGTGATGATGCGGACAGCTTTAATTGGATACACAGGTTTTGTTGGGGGTAACCTTAACGCGCAGCATACATTTGATGATCTATATAACAGCAAAAACGTCGCTGATATTGAGGGAAAAGAATATGATTTGGTAGTTAGTGCTGCTAATCGTGCAGACATGTGGCGCATCAACCAGGAGGGTGAACAAGACCTTGCCGAAATCAAAGAGTATATTAGTCATATCAGCAAGGCCAAAATAAATAAGCTAGTGTTGATATCAACCGTAGGTGTGTACAAAAACCCGAACGGAGCGAACGAAGATACGGAAGTTGAGCTCGAAGGACTGACGTCATATGGAACAAATCGCTACTATCTGGAGCAGTTCTGCCGTGACTACTTTGATACAACGATAGTACGACTACCTGGGCTTTTTGGTCCTGGTCTCAAAAAGAATGTTATCTACGATCTGCTTCACGATAACAACATCGATCGGATACACAAAGACGGTGTATACCAGTACTATAATCTTGCAAACATTTGGTATGACATTCAGACCGCAATCGATAATGATTTGCCACTTGTGAATCTCGCGACCCCTCCTGTATCAACTGAAGAAGTGGCGAGAGAGTGTTTTGGGATGGAGTTTACAAACCAACCGGATGACGTCAAGCCAGCTTTTTGGGATATGCATAGTAAGTATGCGGAGTTGTATGGCGGTGATGGTGACTATTTATGCACCAAGCAACAGGAACTTGACCAGATAAGAGCATTTGTTGAAGCTGAAAAGGCTACTCAGTGAAATTAGCAATATCAAATATTGGCTGGATAAACGAAGAAGAGCCCGCGGTCGCTGAGTACTTGCAATCAGTTGGCGTCAAGTACGTCGAGGTCGCTCCAACCAAACGTTGGGCCGAACCGACAAATGCGACTGATGCAGAAATCAAGGAGTATAAGGAGTGGTGGGCAACATACGATATAGAAGTCGTGGCATTTCAGTCCATGCTTTTTTCTCATCCCGAATACAAATTATTTGAAAGCGAAGAGACTCGAGAAGTCACCAAGAAGTATCTTGAGGATTTCATCGTACTGGCGGGTAAGATGGGTGCTAAGCGTATGGTTTTTGGTTCGCCAAAGAACCGCCAAAAAGGTGACATGCCAGTAGAAGCAGCTAACCCAATTGCAACGCAATTTTTTTCAGACTTGGGCGACGTGGCGCAGGCTAATAACACGATGCTCTGCGTCGAACCAAATGCACCGCAGTATAACTGCGATTTTGTAACGACTGCGCGAGAAGGTATAGAACTGGTAGATAAAGTTGATAATGCAGGATTTGGCCTAAATCTTGATATTGCCTGTATGACTCTTGCAGGCGATGATGTGGAACGCTCAATTCGTACTGCGGGTGATAGACTAAAGCATTTTCACATTAGTTCACCGATGCTTGAACAAGTAGAAGCACGTTCTGACGTGGCGCATGAAGCAGCAGCTCAGGCGCTGCATGATATAAAATATGATGGTTTTGTATCGATAGAAATGCGTCCTGGCGACGAAGGCAGCAACCTGGAACGAGTCAAACGAGCTATTGAATTTGCGCAAAGCACATATGTCTAGTTGTGGTAGAGAGCACGTCGAACGAAGAAGTTCCATGTATAGACAATGGTCGTGGCAACTATTTTTGAGATGATGTAGTTGATACTTGCTAAGTCAGTCAGCAACCACATTAGCAAGGTCAAAATACCCAAGCCACCAACTCCTATGACTGCAAACAGTCCAAACTCTAATGACTTTGATTGAAGTTTTGAGTCACCAAATACGAAGCGCTTACTAATTATAAAGACGACGATTAAACCGACTGTAAAGCCGATAATTGCTGAAAGCAGGTAATTAACAGAAAAGACTTCGGTTAGTAGGACGAGCGTTCCAAAGTCGAACAAGTAGCCGATACCTGCTCCTATAAAGTATCGCCAGAATTGCTTTACGAGTTTTGTGTGTTTCATGCTAGGAGATGTAGTAAGTACGTGCCGTATCCAGATTTTTTAAGTGGTTCAGCAAGTTTACGAAGCTGTTTGTCATCGATGAAACCTTCGCGCCAAGCAACTTCTTCGATTGCGCCAATACTCAGACCAGTTCTTTTTTGAACTACACGTATATAATCGGCAGCATCTACCATTGAATCAATTGTGCCAGTGTCAAGCCAAGCCGAGCCGCGGTCCATGACGCTCACCTTTAATTTACCGCGTTTGAGGTATTCAGCATTGACGTCTGTAATTTCGAGTTCTCCACGATCGCTTGGCTTGATGTTCTTTGCAATTTCGATAACGTCGTTATCGTAGAAGTATAATCCCACGACCGCATAGTCGGATTTAGGATTTGTTGGCTTTTCCTCAACAGATACAGCATGCATTTTGTCATCGAACTCAACAACCCCATATCGTTCTGGATCGGCAACTTGGTAAGCAAAAACCACACCACCGTCTGGATTTGTGTGTTTTTTCAACTCGACACCAAAGTCAGATCCGTGGAACAGATTATCGCCTAGAATAAGCGCTACTTTGTCATCACCAATGAACTTCTCACCGATTAGGAATGCTTCCGCCAGACCATTTGGGTCGTTTTGGATAGCATATTCAAAGTTACAACCAAACTGAGACCCATCACCGAGTAAACGCACGAAACCTTCGTTGTCTGCGGGGGTAGTAATGATGAGGATGTTTTTGATCCCAGCGAGCATTAGCGTGCTAATTGGGTAGTAGATCATCGGCTTGTCGTATATCGGCATAATTTGTTTGCTAATACCCATCGTAATAGGGTACAAACGTGTTCCTGATCCACCAGCTAAAATAATACCTTTCACGATTCCTCCGCAGTCTTTTTAGTGAGATATTCTGATAGTGCTTCGCGCCAGTCGCGTGGTACAAAGCCCGTAGCTTTTATTTTATCAAGACTGAGCGTGCTTTGTAAGGGGCGTGGTGCGATACCGTCCTTGCCAGCGTAGTATTCGGCTGTGGTAACGCCCTTGACGTCATCTTTACTAAAGCCGAGACTGTCGTACACAATGGAGGCAATTTCTGCCCAGCTGATACTGTCGCCGTCATTCGTGAAGTTGTAGGTTCCGAATGGAGCATTTGTATAAAGTAAGTGCGCAATAGCGTCGGCTAGGTCTGATGTGAAGGTAAGACGGCCAATTTGGTCGTTGACGACACTTGGTTTGATACCTTGTTCCGCTAATGATTTCATAGTCAAAACGAAGTTTTTGCCTTCGCCAATTACCCATGATGACCGCAATAGGTAATGCTTTGGCGCTAGACTCACAGCTATGTCGCCTGCGGCTTTGGTTTGTGCGTACACCCCGAGTGGCGAAAAATCTTCTGTTTCAAGGTGCGGTACCTGCGTGCCATCAAAAACGTAGTCGCTAGAGACATGTACAATAGTCAGATCGTTTGCCAGAGCAGCCTGAGTTAGGTAGCCAACAGCAGCTGAATTGACCTTCCATGCAGCTATACGACCTTCGGGAGTTTCGGCACCATCAACATTCGTGTAGGCGGCAGCGTTAATAATAACTCTGACATTAGACCAGTCGAAGTTGTTGACTGATTCGATATTGGTAATGTCTAAATCGTCAATGTCAGCAGATTGAGCGTTTGGGTACAACTGTCTGAGCGCTGTGCCGAGCTGACCATTTGCGCCAACAATAAGGACTTCTGAATCGTTCATTATTATACCTCCATCGGTTTCACGTCAGCCAAAGGCGGGTGATTGCGGTCACGATCACTGACGATTGCTTGATCAAGATTAATTGGCCACTGTACGTTAATAGTAGGATCTGCGAGGTTAACAAACGAGTACTTGTCGTAGTTGTCAGCGCTCCAGTGGGCGTCCACGCTGTATAGGTAGTAAGTATCGGGCTCAAGTGTCTGGAAGCTATTAGCAACACCTTGCGGCAGGAATACAGCGACATTTGGGGTGATCTCTAGGGTAACAACTTTTCCGAAACCATCACCTGCGCGAAGGTCAACGTACGCCGCGAATACCCTACCTGTAACAACCGAGATATACTTGTCCCATGGTTCGGCATGGAAGCCGCGTGTAACACCAGCCTCTTTGTTATAGGAGATACTGTTTTGGACGACGTTGAATTGTCCGGGCATGCCAGCAGCAACGAGTTTAGCTTTTTGAAATTTTTCCTGAAAATAGCCACGTTCGTCACCGACAGATGTAACGTCAAAAATGAGTAGCCCGGGAATTTCGGTCGTGTGACTTGTGAACTCAGTTGTTGCAACTGCCATTATTGTGCCTGAGCCTTATATTTAGCTTCTGTTTCGGCCTTTTGTGGCTTCCACCAAGCTTCGTTTTGTTTGTACCAATTGATAGTGTCGGTTAGCCCTGCCTCGAAGTCAGTGTATTTTGGCTCCCAGCCAAGTTGAGTGCGAAGTTTTGTCGAATCGATTGCGTAGCGCATGTCATGTCCTGGGCGATCGGTGACGTGTTCGTAATCACTAGGGTCTTTGCCGAGGGTTTTGAGGATAAGCTCGACAACTGATTTGTTATCTTTTTCTCCATCGGCACCAATCAGATAGGTTTCGCCAAGAGCGCCCTTTTCCAAGATTGTGAGAACAGCTGAGCTGTGGTCTTCGGTGTGTACCCAGTCACGAACGTTTTTGCCTTCGCCGTAAAGTTTAGGGCGACGGCCTTCAAGCACTTCGGTGATCTGACGTGGAATGAATTTTTCAACGTGTTGGTATGGGCCGTAGTTGTTTGAACAGTTCGATATGGTCGCTTTAACACTGAAACTTCGAATCCACGCACGAACGAGCAGATCAGAGCCAGCCTTGGTCGACGAATAAGGGCTAGAGGGGTTATAGGCTGTTGATTCGGTGAACTTGGCTGGATCATCAAGTTCTAGGTCGCCATAGACTTCGTCGGTTGAAATATGGTGAAGTCGTTTGCCGTGCTTGCGGACTGCCTCAAGGATGGTGTAGGTACCAACGATGTTAGTGTCAAGAAACGGCCGCGGATTATCAAGTGAGTTGTCGTTGTGTGATTCGGCTGCGTAGTGGACGACTGCGTCATGTTCGGATACAAGTTTGTCGACAAGTGCAGCATCGGTGATGTCGCCTTTTACGAAAGTGAATCTGCTGGGATCAAGTCCTTCGACATTAGCGCGGTTGCCAGCGTAGGTGAGTAGGTCAAGTACGGTAATGTGCCAATCGGGACGCTCTTTGTAGACATAGTGTACGAAGTTCGAGCCAATAAACCCCGCACCGCCAGTAACGATTATATTCATGCCTCTATTATACAAGACCAGAGTCTCGTAACAGCAAGAATCCTGCCCGAGGAGCATCGAAATAAATGTCGTCGGGATTAATTTGGTCTATAGGTACAAATTTTGCCTCGGCAACATCGTCATACGCTTCAATAGAAGGGTTACCGACAAGTTGGGCCCAATATACAGCCGTTAGGACTGTGATGACTTCGCCAGCATAGGGGTAGTGGTCGATGCCAGAGAGCAAGTACTTGGGTTGTGAGTACTGTCCAACGTCTAGTCCGAGTTCTTCTTTGATCTCTCTTGCGATTGCATCTTCGTACGTCTCTGCCCCATCATTAAAACCTCCAGGAGAGTCCAGCATGCCAATACCTGGATCATGGGCACGGACGGCGACGAGGACTTCACGTTTGTCATTGACTATCCATATACCTGACGCTGGATCGGCGTTAAGGTAAATTGTGTGACCGTTTGCACACTTGTATATATGACTGTCACTGGTTGATAAGGCAGCTCCACATTTGCGGCAGTAATTCATTTCCATGTAGTCATTATAGCAACCAGATGCCTAGTGGTGGTAAACTGGTACATATGATTACTGTCATTATTGCTGGTGGGTCTGGAACACGACTATGGCCTTTATCGACGTCGGACTACCCGAAACACCTCCTGAACTTGACTGGAGAACGAACTCTTTTACAGATGACGTACGATCGTGCGACAAGTATCGGCGATAAAATTTACGTTGTGACCGAACAGTCTCACTCACATCATGTGAAGGAGCAACTACCAAACCTATCAGATGACGCAATTTTGATTGAGCCAGGTAGGCGAGGTACTGCGCATTGTATCGTTATGGCGCTTGATGTTATTGCCCGCACCCAGGACAAGGATGAGCCAATTGCCTTTATTCACTCTGACCACTACGTGCGTGACGTCGAAGGGTTTGCGCGTTCTGTATCTGTTGCAGGCAAAGTCTCGAGCGAGAGGCACGAGATTACACTGGTTGGAATTGAGCCGACTTTTCCTGCAACTGGGTTTGGGTATATCGAACGTGACGGTGTGATTGACGAAGAAAGTGGTGCATACCGCGTGGCTAGTTTTAAAGAAAAACCAGACTACGAAACAGCTCAAGACTTCTTGGCAGCAGGTAAATACCTGTGGAATTGTGGATATTTTGTTGGGTCAGTGAATACGTTTTGGGACGAGATCAACAAAAGCGCACCCGAATTGCAGACAAGTGTAGCTAAGCTGTCTGAAATAGAGGATTACCCATCAGACCACTATAACGACACCTACCTATCGCTAGATAATCAAATTATTGATTATGCATTGAGCGAAAAATCAAATAATTTGGCCGTCGTATCAGCAACGTTTGATTGGATGGACGTTGGATCGTTCAAAGATCTACACGATATTGTCGAGCGCGACGAACAGGGAAACTACCTGAAGGGTGAAGCAATCTATGCGATTGATGTCGAGAACGTATATGTGCGTAACGAAGAGGCAAAGCCAATCGCAGTTATCGGATTAGATAATGTCGTTGTGGTGAATACTCCAAATGGTATTTTAGTTGCTCGCAAAGACGTTAGCCATCGGACAGGTGAAGTTGCGAAAATACTGAGTAGTTAAGATATGTTTTTCACTCTTGCTGTATGCGGGAGCTTGTCGTACCACACTGAGTGATCCCGAAGGATCGTATTGAGATCTAGTTCAGGCTTCCAGCCAAGCAGCTCTTTAGCTCGACTGTTACTTGCAACTAACTTGTCGGGATCACCTGGTCTTCTCGCCGCATAAGACACAGTCACCTCTTTACCTGTTGCAGTTTGAAATTGATCAGTTATCTGTTTGACGGAGTAGCCGGATGCTGAACCTAGATTAATTGGGAGGCAGAGTCGAATACTATCATTGAACATTTTTTCTGCCGCAATGACGTGCGCTCTTCCAATATCGGCAACATGGACAAAATCGCGAACGCATGTACCATCGTCTGTACTGTAGTCAGAGCCATTAATAGTGAAAGGTACTTTCTTATATACTTTATCAAGCAGAGCCGGGATAACATGCGAAACAAATGGATAGTCTGGCCCGACGCCATCATAAGCCCCAGCTACATTGAAATAACGGAAAGCAACCCAATTCATATCTACTGATTCTTGGTAGGATGCCAAGATATGCTCAGCGATTAGCTTACTTTCTCCGTAAGGGTTCACGGGTTGTTTAGGTGCATCTTCGGTAATAGGGAAATCCTTTGCTGTGCCATACACTGCAGCAGACGATGAGAGTATGTAATTTTTTACATTACTCTTGCTAGCCAATTCTATGACATTTAATACGCCAAGCGCATTGACGTGTAGGTATTCGTACGGCTTCTGCATAGACTCTGGTACCAGAATTTTGGCAGCAAAATGCATAACAGTATCGTAGGTTCTGTGATCAAAAACTTTTGAAATATCATCTAGATTGGTGACATCACCCTTTATAAACCGTGCATTTTTAGGTAAGTTACTTTCAAGTCCTGAAGATAAATCATCAAAAACAGTAATGTCATGTCCACGCTGCGCGGCAATATGGGCAGTGACGCCACCTATATAACCTGCGCCACCAACAATAAGAATTCTCATGTATCTATATTACCAGATACTACAGTAGGCTATAATAGTTACGATATGCCACGCAGGAAACTATCAGAACATCGCGCTAAGAACCTTGTGAATAAGGCCCTGGGTGAAGTATATGTTGGCTGGTCAATCGCTGCGTTAGATGACGTTAAGAAAGTTGACGGATATGGCAGTTACGTCGTAAAAGTCGATCAAGCAGTAAAGGGACGGTTCAAAAAAGGTCTGGTGTTACTAGAAGTCGACCAGAGTAATTTGAAAGACGCCGCTAAACAATTGATGAATCAGGGTTATACATCACTACTCGTCGAGCCGTACGTTCAGCACGTCGAAGACTCTGAGCGATATTTGGCGCTGTCACGTGATCGTGATGGTTACCAGTTTGCGTACAGCAGACACGGCGGTATTAATGTAGAGCAAAAACCAGAGTCAATTGAACACTTTACCATTGACGAAAGTTTTGACTGGGAGAATTTATCGACGACCACTAATATTGCAGCCGAAAAACTACAAGCACTACTCGCCTTGTTCAAAGATAATCATTTTGCGACGCTTGAAATTAACCCATACGTAGCCGATAGGCGATCGCTGAATATATTAGATGTTGCAGTTGAAGTTGACGATGCTGGCCAGCATTTTGCAGGCGGTTGGTCGGCCAGCGATATACGAAGCCCTCGCAAGTTAAGCGAATCAGAGGAACATATCCATCAGTTGAACGACAACTCGCCTGCTTCGTTTAGTCTGAGCGTTCTTAATCCAGACGGATCAATCTTTCTGTTGCTGTCAGGCGGCGGAGCAAGTATTGTGATTGCCGACGAGGTTCATAACGTTGGGTTGGGCGCGGAGCTAGCGAACTACGGAGAATACAGCGGCAATCCAAATACGGACGAGACGTATGCCTACACCAAACAACTACTGAAACTAATCGAGAAGTCCAAAGCCGCCAAGAAGGTACTGTTCATCGGTGGTGCTGTCGCTAACTTCACAGACATTGCCAAGACGTTTGCGGGCATTATCATGGCGCTTGACGACGAAGCTGCAGCCTTAAAAAAGCAGAATCTAAAGGTATACGTTCGACGAGGCGGGCCTAATCAAGAGATTGGTCTAGAGAAGATAAAAGTGGCGCTTGAAAAACACGGTATCCTAGGTGGCGTGTACGATCCAAGTACGTCAATTAGTGACGCATTACAATTTGCGCTTAGCGGGCTAAAGGATAAATCATGATAGACATTAAAGCACTACGCGAAAGCGAAGCAAACATAGTCATATTGGGGTCACATGCCGACGTTATACAGTCAATGTTGGATTATGACTATTTGGCGGGCAAGCAAAGGCCGAGTATTTTGGCAATTATTGCCAGTGGTCGCAAACAAGAACGATACTTTTGGGGCGAGACCGAGATCACCCTGCCTGTTGTATCGAATTTGGAATTGGTGTCAGTCGCCAAACGACAAAAGATAACAGCTGCACTTAACGTACAGTCAGCTCGTCGCATCTTGTCGTCGACCAAACAGGCGATCGAATTACTACCTAACCTTCAGCTGATCGATATCTTTGCCGAACAAACACCCGAAGCTCACAGTTTGGATTTGATCAAACTAAGCCAAGAAAAGAACGTTATGATTGTTGGTCCAGCCTCTGTCGGTGTACTGATTCCTGGCCACTTAAAGCTAGGTGCAATTGGTGGTACGCGCCACCCGCAGCTGTCGAGTGCAGATGTTTTGGAGGTTGGCGATACGGCAGTTGTATCAACATCTGGCGGTATGGTCAACGAATTAATTCACACAGTGACTGGCGTGGGGCTGGGGATATCGTTTGCGATGGCGCTTGGCGGTGATAGGTTTCCGATTACGACTCCTGCGCAAGCGCTACTACTCGCACAAGCAGACAAACTGACGAAGAGGATTGTCTATTTTGGCGAACTAGGCGGGTCTGACGAATATGAAATTGCTGAACTGATTCGCGCAGGAGAACTCACCAAAGAATTAGTTGTATATATTGCAGGTACCGTTGCAGAGTTGTTCGAAGAGCCACCACAGTTTGGACATGCCAAAGCATTGGCGCAAACTCACGACGAATCAGCCACAGCTAAGAAAACTGTATTAAAAGAAAGTGGTGCGATTGTATGTGATACGTTTGGTGATGTCTACAAAGTTCTCGCCGAGCGTGTAGTAGACCAGCGAACACCAATTGTTGCGACTATCGGTGCGCGTAAACGCAGTATGATTGTAAGCCATATATCAGGTGAGAAGGATGACAATGTTCGCCTGCTAGGACGCGATCTGATGCAGACAGTTGACGAGAATAGTATCGCGTCATTGGTACTGTCGATGCTGCTTGGTCAGCAAGTTAAATCCAAAAAGGCTGTAGAGTTTGTCGACTATGTATTTAAACTGTTGATAGATCACGGACCATATGTATCGGGTGCACTCAACACAATTGTCGCTGCGCGCGCCGGTAAAGATTTGGTATCAAGTTTGAGCGCAGGACTACTAACGATTGGTCCGCGATTCGGCGGTGCGATTAATGGTGCTGGTGAGGGCT
>CAZDKN010000005.1:0-16199 GCA_964506065.1 uncultured Saccharimonas sp. (SeqCode)
CCAGACCTACTCACTGCTACAGAAAAGGCACTTAAGGAACATAGCAATGACGCTAAAACTGTATAGTACTATGTCAAAGAAAGTCGAGGAGTTCATACCTCGTGAACCGTCAAAAGTGCGGTTGTTTGTATGTGGACCAACTGTTTACGACCTTTCACATATGGGACACGCAAAAACATACATACAAATGGATGTGCTCGCACGCGTACTAAAGCAAAACGATTACAATTTATTCTATTTGCAAAACATCACAGACATTGACGACAAGATTATTATCCGTGCTAACGAAAGAGATATTGACTGGCGAGACTTACGTTCTGAGTACCAAGATGAGTACATCAAGGACATGACTAGCCTCAACAACACGTCTGTGACAGAGTACGCACGTGCAACAGACTATATCGAGGACATTATCAAGCAAGTCACGACACTTGTCGAAAAAGGGCACGCTTATACCATCGACAACGACGGTATTTATTTTGAAATTTCTACCTTCGCTGAGTATGGCAAGTTATCGGGACGTAGTGAAGTTAAGAAAGACGACGCTCAAACTCGCATAGACGAAAGCGACAACAAGCGTGGTTGGAATGACTTTTGTCTGTGGAAGTTCAGCAAACCCGGCGAACCTATCTGGGATGCACCATTTGGCGCGGGTCGTCCTGGTTGGCACATTGAGGATACCGCTATTACCGAACACTTCTTCGGCCCACAATACGACATCCACGGTGGGGCAGTTGACCTGATATTCCCACATCACGAGGCTGAAATTACGCAAATGGAAGCGGCTTCAGGTAAAGTTCCACTTGTGAAGTACTGGGTACACACAGGTTTTTTGACAATCGACAGTGAAAAAATGGCAAAAAGCGCTGGCAACTTTTATACCATCCGCGAAGTAGTCGAAAAAGGCTACGACCCGATCGCAATACGTCTATTTATGCTGCAGTCTCATTACCGCTCAGCTATTAACTTTAGTTTTGATAACTTAGACGCCGCGAACAACCGACTGCGTAATTGGCGCAATGTTGCAGCTTTACGGCATCAAACTCACGATACACTTCGTGACGACGACACAAAGAGTACCGACGAACGATCAGTATCCCTCTATGCAACCTCACAGGCGCTTGTAGAAGCCTTGAATGACGATCTCAATACGCCACAGACACTTACCATCATAGACGACGCTTTTTCCCGACTTCTGAGTAGTCGGCTCGATGATATTCATCAACATGCGCTTACCGAGCTACTCTCGACGATAGACGACGTTCTGGGACTGAACTTACTGTCTTCGACTGGAGATATTAGCGACGACGTAAAACGCTTGATCATAGAACGCCAGCATGCACGTGACAGCAAAGACTGGAAGAAGTCAGACGAACTGCGCACTGAAATAGAAAAAAGCGGCGTCACTATTCGCGACACCGCTACTGGTCCTGTCTGGGAATATCTTTAATCTTTTGTTATCTTTGTCAGCGTAGCATCTGATGGAGTTTTCGCGCCATGCATACGTTTGCGCCGAGCAAAGTATTCTTCAGCAATAATCTTGATGATACCTGCTATTGGAATCGAGATAATACCACCTGCTATACCAAACAGGTAAATACCTATTGTCACCGCAATCAAGATAGCAAGGGCAGAAAGATCAATACGCTTTGACTGAATTCTTGGAGAAATATAGTTTGCCTCTAATTGTTGGTAGAGGATAAAGAATATAACGAAGATCACCGCAGCTGTTACGTCATTGAACGCCAACACTAGTCCGACAAGTATTGCTCCAATCATTGCACCGAACATAGGGATGAGTGAAAGTAGGAACACAATAGCGGCCGTAGGTATAGCAAGGTTCGATGGAACGTTAAATATAAAGCTCAGAATAAACACCGCAAAACCAGCTACAACACCAGCAATCGTCGATACTGTCAGCTGTCCTGTAGCGTACCCTGTAACAACCGTGTACATACGGTGCAGTACATCTTTGTGGTAATCGCGGCGACTTTTGTCGCTATATGTCGACCAAAGTTTCTTGAGCCACCTGGGACCCTCGACAAGCATTAAGAAACCGAGTACAAGTATCAAGATTGTTGCTGTAATAGCAGAGAACACTGATCCAATGCCCGACAGCAGGTTGCTCCCAACGCTGCGAGCAACAGAGGCGGAACTTTCTTGAATGGAATTAAGCGCGCTATCGACTTGTGGGCGTAGATCGTACGTATTAATAAAATCGTTCAAACCTTTATACTGTTCTGTCGCACCATTAACGAGGCTAGGAATAGTCTCGATAGCTTTGGCGGTTTGCTGGATGACCGGGGGAACAACCAAGAACACGAACATACCCAGTACAGCAACGACCGCGACATACGCAATTGCCGTACCTGCGACACGACTTTTACCAGGTAGCTTCTTGGCAATAAGATTAACGGGCGGATTAAGAATTAGAGCCAAAAACAGAGCAGCGCCAACTATCAAAAGTGCTGACTGAGCGCTATAAATCGCAAATGCAGCCAACGCAAATCCAATAACAACTAACCAGAACCGAACAAACGTACGTGTATCTATCTCAAGCTTTACTTTCATACTGCATATTATACACGGTTTACGGCCATTACAGCACAACTTCAGAAACCTAGACTCGGCAACACGCTTATGGCTGCGATATAGTAGCTTTATGCAACCACTACTCGACGAATTAAAAGAAGGTTTTAAGGGTGAGATAAAGACAGACGAAAAAACTCGCGACGAGTATAGTCACGACGCTAGTATTTACGAACTTGTGCCAGAAGCCGTGCTGTCACCAATCAACACAGACGACCTGAAACATCTAGTGAAGTTTGTCAGTGCGCACAAACACGCGTATCCATCACTATCAATTACACCAAGAAGCGCCGGAACTGACATGTCTGGTGCAGCAATCGGTAATTCGCTCGTGATAGACATGACCAAGCACTTCAACAAGATTCACAGTGCGTCACACACCATACTGCATACTCAACCTGGTGTCTATATGCGTGACATTGACCCAGCGTTACTCGCACATGATGCGATGTTGGGATGTGTACCTGCCAGCCGAGCTCTCAACACAATTGGAGGCATGGTCGCCAATAACTCAGCCGGTGAACAATCACTGCGATATGGCAACGCAGACAAAACAATTCGCGAAGTAAAGGCCATCCTCGGCGACGGCAATGAGTATACGTTTAAGCCAATCAACAAAAAGGAACTTTTCGCAAAAATTGCAAAGAAGGATTTCGAGGGTGAGCTATACCGTAAGGTGTATGAGCTGATTGAAGCGAATTACGATCTTATTAAAAACGCACGTCCAAAAACACATAAAAACTCGATGGGCTATAACCTATGGACGACATGGGACCGCGACACGGGCATTTTTGATATGACGCAGTTGATGACGGGCAGTCAGGGGACATTAGGCGTTATTACCGATATTAAGATCGCAGCCGTACCAAAAGCAAAGCACTCTGGGTTACTACTCGCGTACCTGACTAACCTAAAACACCTCGATCAAATCATTCCCTTAGTTGCTAGTCATAATCCCGCAACTTTTGAAGGGTTCGATGACGTTACGTTCTCGCTTGGTATCAAGTACTTTAATATGTTCCGTAAACAACTCGGTACGAAAGAATGGTTGAAGCAACAGGCTGCGCTACTAGGGTCTGTTGCTAAATTTAAGGGTCATCTGCCTAATATCGTGTTGATGATTGAGTTCGAAGGCGAAACCTTCCAAGAGGTAAACGACAAGATTGTTGCGATGAAAAGTGACCTGCACTCTCACCATATTAATGTCCGTACTGAAATTGAAGGCAACGAAGAGCAAAGTAAGCCATTTTGGGAAATCCGCCGAGCAAGCCTGTCCCTATTACGCCTCAAGATAGCGGGTAAGTACGCATCCTCTTTTATGGACGATATGGCTGTTCAACCCCAGTACGTACCAGAATTCTTCCCGCTGATTCGCAAGGTCATTCGCAAATACAAACTCCCTGCAACCGTTGCAGGACATTTTGGCGACGGGAATTTCCACATTATTCCACTAATGGACATTAGCGACCCCAAAGAGCAGCTCAAGCTTGAACCCGCAATGCGTGAGCTCATCCCGATAGTCCTACGCTTTGGCGGAACGATGGCAGGCGAGCATAACGACGGCATGGTGCGTGGTCCGTGGTTGCCTGCCCAATTTGGCGACGAGATGTATGAACTATTCAAAGATGTTAAAGAAATCTTCGATCCGCACTATATATTCAACCCTCACAAGAAAACGGACGCAAGCTGGGACTTTAGCATGGCTAACATTCGCAGCAACCACCGGCGTAACTTCTATAAATAATATCTGTTTGTCTAATACCCTAAGTTAGCCACACAACCCCAACCACCCAAATTTTACCCTAACTTTCCTGATCTTCGAGCTACCAGGGTCAGACCCTTGCTCAGCTGTTTCTAAGAAATGAGGTACGAGATTGCATGTCAACCTGTCGGTAATAGGGCAGTAAAATTTTGACAAATTATGCTACACAATGTATAGTGTAGATACTATGACAGCAATTAAACAACCTGTTGGATGCGTAAAAGCGGCTACTGAAGTTATCGGCGACAAATGGACGCCTCAGCTACTACGGTTCTTTATCAATGAAGAAAAGGTAAGATTCTGCCAACTGCAAGACCTAGCAGAGGGGATCAACCCCCGTACACTATCGGCACGCCTGGACCAGCTCGAAGAACAAGGCATCATCGAAAAGACAATGACCACGAGCGCAGCCCGCTGTGAGTATAGCCTTACCGACAAAGGTCACGATTTAATGCCAATAATCGTTGATATGGAGTCATGGAGCAGTAAATACGCCTTAGCATCTGCTTAGGTTCAGCATTCTCTCAGTTTAGGCGTATACTATAGATATTATGAGAGTTTTAATTATCGAAGATGAGCACAAAATAGCAGGCGCACTTAAAAAAGCGTTAGAGCAAGAGAAGTATGCTGTAGACGTATCCTACGACGGTGATGATGGATATGCTATGGCAACGACCGAACCATATGATATTGCTATTATCGACCGTATGATCCCTGGTGAATACGATGGATTAGCAATTGTAAAAGCGATGCGTGATGCTAAAATTCACACGCCAGTACTACTGCTGACAGCTATGAGCAATGTCCGTGATCGCACAAAGGGGCTTGACAGTGGTGCCGACGACTATCTTGTCAAACCTTTTGCTCTCGAGGAGCTACTTGCACGCGTCCGTGCACTCCTACGTCGTCCTGTTGAACAGCAAGCTACCGTCCTTACCGTTGGCGATCTGACACTTGACACGGTTGCTTTTAGCGTTAAGCGTGCCGGCGACGAAATTAACCTCACGAGCAAAGAGTTTGCATTGCTTGAATACCTGATGCGTAATTCGGGACGACCAATCAGCAAACAAGTTATTATTAGTCACGTCTGGGACTACGATGCCGATGTTCTTCCTAACACCGTAGAGGTATACATTAAGTATCTGCGCTCAAAGATTGACGCACCATACAAATCAGACCTCATCCACACTATTCGAGGTTTTGGATACAAACTAGAGGCAAAATAACATGTTCCAGTCGGCAACACTCAAGCTAACCGGCTGGTATTTGCTTATCTTGATGACTATAAGCATTCTTTTTAGCGTCGCAATTTTCGAAATAACAACCAACGAATTTAGCTCACGCCTTGAAAGATTTGAACGCAGCTTAGAAATTTCACCTGGGGTTACTCCTCAACCACTCGCGTTACTGCGATCAAACGAGATTAGTATTGCGTCGGTCAACATTGTCAAGGGCCTTCTGCTCGCTAATGCCTTGATCCTGTGTGTTGGTGGTGCGGTAAGCTATCTACTTGCGCGACGCACGTTGCGCCCGATCCAAACCATGCACGAAGCCCAGTCACGCTTCACAAGCGACGCAAGTCACGAGCTCCGTACACCGCTGGCTGCAATGAAAACAGAAATCGAAGTTGCCTTGCGGGATAAATCCGCGACCAAAAAGGACTTAGAGACGGTCATGAAAAGTAATCTCGAAGAAGTCGACAAGCTAGCGAGCCTGTCGCAAATGTTGCTGAATCTGTCTCGCCTTGATCATGAAAAATTGAAAAAAACCTCTGTCAACTTAAGTGCCGTAACTCGCGACGTAGTTCGCGCACAAAAAACAAGCTCAAACAGACTTATCGTCACGTCCCCCAAAAAGATACTTGTACTCGGCAACGAAACAGCCATCGTAGAGCTCGTTTCAATCCTGATCGATAACGCTTTGAAGTACAGCCCTCACGACTCGTCGGTCGTTATCAACATATCCAAACACCGCGATCAAGCATCTTTTGAAATTATTAATAGCGGGCAGGGAATCGACGCCGACAAGCTTCCTTATATCTTTGACCGCTTTTATCGTGCCGACAGCTCCAGAACCAATCGCGTCGGCTACGGATTAGGTCTCTCATTAGCCAAGAATATCGTCGAGCTAAGCAAAGGTGAATTATCTGTCGTTAGTATTCCTGGACAATCTACTACCTTCACTGTCATGCTGCCCCTCGTTCAGACCAGTCCACGACAGGCAAAAACTACAACAAAATAATACACCCGCTTCAGCCTACTCTCAGAGTCATGCATGATAATAAAGCTGTAGTCTGAGACTACAGCCAAAAGGTAACACAAAATTAGGAGGAGTTATTATGAACACCACCGCTACACATAAAACTATTTTATTGACTAAAAGAGGTATGAAAGAATTAAAACGTTCAATTGCTACCCTTGAGCACGACCGACAAAAGGCAATTCAAGATCTGCACGAACTAGATAAAACATCAGATCGCGACGGACGCTTGCAACACATTGAAAAGCTAGCGCAGCTAGACGTCATTGAATCGCAGTTACAAGACAAACAACTGACACTCAAAAATGCAAAACTTATTGCATCCAAACGAGCTCGTATGCAAGTTGCTATCGGTTCTGTGGTTGATTTGATCGACCAACAGGGTAGACTGTTCCGCTACATGCTCGTTGATAGTGTCGAGGCAAACCCAAGCGACGGACGAATTTCAATCGCTAGCCCTCTCGGACAAAACCTACTTGGCAAGACAGTGCGCGACGTGGTTGAATGGACAGCCGGTCTACAGCCTAAACAGCTACAGCTAGTGCGTATTGCCTAGATTCCATTGATCGATAAAACACCTGTGACTCTCACAGGTGTTTTTTGTTACAATAGTGCTAATGGTTTACTACAACAAATCGATCGCTCATAGCTTGAAAGAGCTTAATACGAATGAACACGGACTATCTGCAACTGATGCGCTAGAACGCCTACGAATCTACGGACCGAACGTCATCAAGGTAAAAGGTGACCCACTTTGGCGAAAACTGATAGAGCCTTTTATGAGCATTTTTATGTTGGTGCTGTTCATCGCCGCCTTGGTGAGCGTACTGCACGGTGACACGTTAGACGCAATTATAATCCTCGTTATCATTGCGGTAACAGCCACAATCTATTACATACAAAGGTTCTCAACAGAACGCATTCTGCGATCTCTCCAAAAACACACTTTGCAAAGTGTCGATGTGTGGCGCGACGGAAAAATTGTTTCGATAGACACGTCTGGACTTGTACCTGGTGATATCATCAACCTGAGCGAAGGTGATAAAGTACCAGCTGATGGACGTCTTATTAGTTCACAAAACGTTCGGATAGACGAAGCACTGCTAACGGGTGAGTCACTGCCGATCACAAAAACCATCGACGAACTCGACGGAAACAAAGAAGTATACGAACAGACAAATATGGTGTTTCAGGGGTCTTTTCTGATTGCTGGCACGGCCACCGTGGCCATCACAGCAACAGGTAACGAGACTGAGTTTGGACGACTAGCAGCGCTTTCAAAAGATGACGTTATCAAAAGCCCTGTACAAGAAAAGATTGACAAATTGCTCTCGCGAATTATCGCTACCGTCGGAGGGCTAGCGGTTGTTGCATTTGCTCTTGCATTGCTGCGGGGCACCGAGTTCACTGAGGCCATTAGGTTTGTTATGGCTCTTTCTGTGTCGGCTGTGCCCGAAAGTCTCCCTGTTGCCATATCCGTCGTTTTAGTTCTGGGCATGCGTCGCATGGCAGCAAAAAAGGCCTTAATCCGCAACATGCGTGCAATAGAAACCATTGGAGTTATCACGACTATCGCAACTGACAAGACAGGAACACTTACCGAAAATAAACTCACTGTTCAAGAAGTCTGGCAACCATCAAACGTCAAGACGCACCTTGCAACTGTCGCACACTACAGCGCAAATCGCGGCGAGCACGTATCACATGACCCTCTCGATCATGCAATGATAGAGTTTGCCGAAGCCGAGAAAGCCGTCACGCCGCGGGGAACACCGCTTTCGAGTTTGCCATTTGATCAGGCTGTGTCAATGAGCGGTAACATTTGGCATCATGGCAACCAGTATCACCTGAACGTTAAAGGTGCACCCGAACAAATACTCTCACGCAGCCAATTGACAAAAGCAGAGCACGCTACTGCTGAGGAAGCGTTAACCAGACTAACATCCCAAGGCTATCGCGTTATTGCGCTCGCTACTATACTCCTTGATGCTCCCATTGAGCAGTTTGTTGAACTACATCCGAAACTCAAATTAGAATTTGTTGGATTCATAGCAATAGCAGACACGCTGCGACCAGAGGCAAAGCGTGCCGTCTCGGCAGCCCTGCGCGCTGGAGTAACTGTGCGTATGATCACAGGTGACCATTTTGAAACCGCGTACCATATTGGCAAAAACCTTGGGATGGTTCAAAAACGCGAACAAGTCTTTGATAGCCGTAAAATGCACAGCATGAGTGACGAAGAGCTAAGCGAGATTGTCGACAATATTCGCGTGTTCTCACGTGTTATTCCCGAGGATAAATACCGCATCTTGGCGCTGCTCAAACAAAAGAACATTACCGCCATGACGGGTGACGGCGTCAACGATGTCCCAGCGCTGGTCAATGCTCACGTCGGTATTGCCATGGGTAGTGGCTCACAGATCGCAAAAGATGCCGGCGATATTATTTTGCTCGATAATAACTTCAAGAGTATCGTCGATGCAATGCGCGAGGGGAGAGCTATCTTTTCAAATATTCGCCGTATGCTCGTCTACCTACTTGCGACCAACACGGGCGAAGCCCTGACAATGGTGGGTGCGCTCGTTATCGGTATGCCGATTCCTCTGCTACCAGTCCAGATTCTGTGGATCAACCTTGTCACCGATACCTCGATGGTAATCCCTCTTGGACTTGAGCCTGGCGAGAAGCAGTCCATGAAGCAAAAGCCACGTCGCCCAGACGCACCAATGCTGGGTTGGTATATGATTAGTCGCATGATATTGGTGGCGCTCAGCATGGCCGCTGTCGCGTTGACATTCTATGGCATCTTTAGCGCTATGTACGGCCACGAATACGCTCGTACTATCGCGTTCTGTGCGCTCGTCGTCATGCAATGGGCAAACGCCTTTAATGTTCGCAGCGATGAAGTTTCACTGTTCAAACGGATTCGTGTTTGGAGTAAGCCTTTCTACATCGGGCTCTTTATCGCCATTACGCTTCAGGCACTAGCAATATTTGGTCCTTTACAAGGGCTGCTCCATATTCACCCTGTAGCAGTCGGCGATCTATTCGTGACAGGAGTGGTGGCCTTTATCATACCTATTATACTAGTCGAAATCCATAAATTTATTGGTCGGCGGATGCGAGCGAAAGGTCAAACTAATTTAGATTAGATTTTTTACTGGACGCTGTTGTTCGTATAGCTTATTATTGGTGAAGCGTTAATACGACTTAGACTAGTTACTTGGAGGCCTTGTGGCAAATAAACACACGTCAGCGCATGATCATGTTGCGTCATTTACAAACAGGCAAAAGACAATCGCGCTCATCGTTGTCGCGACAGCCTTTGTTATGGATTTGCTTGACTCGACAATACTTAACGTCGCGATCCCTGCCATTCAAGCAGACCTAGGCGCTAGCTTTGCATCAATACAATGGCTGATAGCAGGCTATCTCTTGGCGTTTGCAACGTTCCTGATTACCGGTGGACGAATGGGAGACGTGTTTGGATACAAAAAGATATTCCTTATAGGTGTCGCAGGGTTTACGCTAGCGTCGCTGCTGAGCGGTCTTGCCTGGAGTCCAGAGGTTCTTATCTTTACCAGAATTTTACAAGGCGCGTCAGCAGCGATGATGGTACCGCAAGTGATGTCGACAATGCAGATAATGTACAAGCCGAGTGAACGTGGCGCCGTGAACGGTCTATTTGGTGCACTTGGCGGTCTCGCCGCATCTCTCGGTCCTGTCGTGGGCGGTCTGCTCATCCAGGCAAACTTGTTTAATCTTGACTGGCGTCCAATCTTTTTCATTAACGTGCCTGTCGGTATTGCCGCGTTTATTCTGGCTGTTCGCTATTTACCAGAAGGTCGCTCTCCGCACCCACTGAGATTAGATATACTCGGAACCGTACTTGTCGTCGCAACGCTCAGTCTTCTTATCTACCCACTTATCCAAGGGCGTGAACACGATTGGCCAGCTTGGACATTCGTCATGCTAGCCGCTGCGGTTCCACTGTTTCTGCTGTTTATATGGTCGCAACGGCGAAAGGATCGCAAAGACGGCTCTGCCTTAGTTCAGCCATCACTGTTCAAGGTCAAGTCGTTTGCTCCAGGCCTAGGTATTAACTTGCTTTTCCAAGTAGCCATGGCAGGCTTTTTCCTGACGTTCGGCCTGTTTACGCAAATTGGACTTGGCTTCAGCCCTATTCACGCAGCGCTGACAGGACTGCCTATCTCGGTTGGTATAACCTTTACAATGGTAGTATTCGGCAGGTCAATCATACCTCGTCTTGGTCGGCGATCTATCACCTACGGAGCAGCCGTCATGGCTCTCGGGCTTACCATTCTGACATCTACAATATTTGCCGTCGGTGTTGAAGTTAATAGCTGGCAGCTTGTACCGGGACTTATTATTGCGGGGGTTGGTATGGGCTTCTTGTTCGGTGCACTTTATGCCGCGGTCCTCAACGGTGTCGACACCAAACATGCAGGTTCAGCATCCGGAACGCTGAACGCCGTTCAACAGGTTGGTGGAGCAGTAGGAATCGCTGTCATCGGAGTCGTGTTCTTTGGACAACTTACATCTGGCGCAGCGACGCATTTTAGCTCTGTCGAACCACAGATCCGTTCAGAACTCGCTAGCCTACAATTACCAGAACCTGCTCAGTCAGCGATTATATCTGGTGCCAAGACGTGTTTTGTTGATCGTGCGCATGAAAAGGACTCGACCGTCATCCCAGCGAGCTGCCAAGCACTTATGACAGCCCCAGCGCCGACAGTGCCTGGCTTATCTGATATCATTAATGATGGAGTGAAAGAAGCAAACACAATTAACTTCCAGCACGCCTTTAAATGGGCAATTATATTTGAAATTAGTTTTGTTGTTCTTTCCATCGGACTCAGTTTTTTCCTACCAAGAAAGTTTAACGTAGAAGAAGGAATCTAATATGAATTACGTGCATGTATCAGATACGAGTCCAGTTATTGAATACGTTGCCAAGACAATCCAAATGCATTTAGACAACGATGAAAAGGTATTTTGGGTTCTCTCAGGCGGATCAGGTGGCAAGGTCTGTGCTGAAGTCTCTAAGCGCCTCACGGGTGATCTCTCAGGCCTCATCACCACCCTTAGCGACGAACGATATGTTCCCGTGGGCGATCCTGACGAAAATTGGCAGCAGTTATTGGATTATGGATTTAAGGTATCCGGAGCAACAGTCTATCGGCCAATTCAGGGAAAAGATCGTGCTACGACGGCAGCCGGCCTTGGTAAGTGGATTGAATCACAGTTTGCAAAGGCAGACTACCGTATCGGAGTGTTTGGTATTGGCGCAGACGGACACACAGCTGGGATCAAGCCCGACACTTCAGCTGTCACAGCAACAGGTTGGGCTACTGATTTCACAGGTGACGACTTCGAGCGCATTACCATAACTTTTGATGTCATTAAACAACTTGACGAAGTGGTTATACAGGCGATGGGAGCAGACAAGGCAACCGTACTCGACGAACTCCTACATCAAGATCTACCTATCCAGACACAACCAGCACAAATTCTAAAGTCAGTCGCAAAAAGTACGTTATTTACAGATTATAAGGAGAACGATTAATGAAAATTGCTATCTCTGGACTTGGCCGTATGGGCGGTCAGATCGCACAAAAATTAGCCGAAGGCGGCCACGAAGTTATCGCGCATAACCGTAGCCCAGAACCAGTCGACGAAGCTGTCACGCATGGTGCAGTTGCTGCGTACGAAAAGTCAGACGTTATCACTGCCTTTGGCAATCAACCTGTTGTCTTGTGGATTATGATTCCAGCCAATGTCATCGAAAGCGAACTCGACGCGTGGCTTGAGATTTTGCCAAAGGGCAGCACAATAATCGACGGCGGTAATAGCGACTATAGAGGCGACAAAGCACGCGCCGACAAAGTAGCGACTGCTGGCAGTGTTTTACTCGACATCGGCACTAGCGGTGGTGTATGGGGCTACGAAAACGGCTTTTCGATGATGGTTGGTGGCGACAAAGCTGCTTACGAGGCTATTTCTAGCGCCCTAGACACCCTTTCTGTACCACGCGGTGGACATCAGCACTTTTCGACTAGCGGTAGCGGACACTACGTCAAGATGGTCCACAATGCGATTGAATATGGCATGATGGAAAGCCTAGCCGAAGGCTACCGTATGCTCAAAGAAGGACCGTATAATGACATCGATCTAGCTAAAGCAGGGGATATTTGGCAACAAAGTAGTGTGGTTACATCTTGGCTTAACGACTTAACGCGCCAGGCATTACACGAGAACCCGTCACTTGACGGTATCGAAGGCGTTGTTGCTGAATCAGGCGAAGCCCGTTGGACACTCGAAACCGCCAAAGAACTAGGCATCCCACTACCTGCGATCCAAACTTCATTTGACGTGCGGCTTGCTTCACAAAAGGGCGAGATCAACTTTGCAACCAAACTCCTCGCCGCCATGCGTAACAAATTCGGTGGTCACAACATCGATGGCAAGCAGTAACAGAGTCCCTCGAGAGGTAAAACATCCTCGTTTGATCGTGCGCTACATTCATTCACTTATTTGTCGCTCAGTATCGATACCTCAGTGCAAAATCTTTAATGTTTCATTTACAAAAATAGCTATCCTTTGGTCTGCAAGGGTCTATCCCTAGCAAACCTCGGTTTTTACATCCTTAATATCTCCTGAACGAGGGTCAGACCCTTGCTCAGGAGATTTTAAGGTTTGATCGCGAAATTGCTAGGTGTAGTTAGCAGCCACTACGAACACGGGCATAAAAAGAAACCCTCCAAGAGAGGGTTTTGTGATTGTTTTAAGACTTTCTAGGCAGTAATGCTCAGAAGTGTCCAGTTGCCACCATGGTTATCACTACGCAGACGAAAGTTAGCGCGACCGTCTGATAGCGTCAGGATCTCAGCGATTCGTCCACCTTGGCGTACGAGGCAGCGAAGACCTGCGTCTAGAAAGTCGTAGGTAGCACCTTCGTAGACCATACGACGAGGATACGCAGCCAAGTCTTTCTTGAATCCCATTACAGGTACTGATACGAGTTCGTTTACTTCAATTCGGTTCATTTCTTTATTCCTCCAGAGATAGATATTTTTATATATGTAACGCAAAAATGCCGACACGAGGTGATTGGTCGACGAACGGACGTAGTGGAGTAGGTATTGCAGAGAGGAACACCGGCCGTTCAGGGCGTTCTGTTTACTGAATACTTGTTTGATTTGTACGAATCACAGGGGCGCTTAGGAGTAAATTTCGACTACCAGTGTGCATGTGTCCGCTAATTGAAGTGTGACTTCTCGCATAAGTCTGTACGTAGAAAGGCTTTCGCCAGTACTTACATGACTGTACTTAGTATACACCCGGCTCAGCTGAGCCTGTCAATACGCTTATGTTGTAATAAATCTATCTAGGAACGTATTCTTGCCAGTATTTCGGCTGAACGTCTTTGAGCTCTGGATCCGTCAGACAACGAAGGAGAAGGCGACCGGTTTCCGGATTCGTTAGTAGTGGTACTTGGTTATCGATCGCTAAGCGACGAATTGTACCGCCATCTGGACTCGCATCAAGCGGAGTCGGGATATTAATAACCAGATCAAACTTCTTGTCGAGTAGTGCAGTATGGACTGAAGGTTCTTTGTTATCAGATATCTTATGCAGCATAGTTGTTGGGATGTTATGCTCTGCAAGGTAGTCGTGTGTCCCCTTAGTGCTATATATCTTCCAACCATCTTCGACAAGTAGCTCTGCTTCTTCGACAAACTTATGCTTTTGCTCTGGCGGTAAACTGAGGAACAAATTCTTACCACCAATCTTTTGGTCAGTCGCCAACCATGAAAGGTAAAAGGCCTCTTCAAGATTATCGCCAAAGGTCGCAACCTCACCAGTTGATGCCATTTCGACTCCTGCCACAGGATCAGCGCCCTTCAGGCGGTTGTACGAAAACTGCGGGTTCTTAACGCCGACATGGTCAAGCTCAAGCGTTTGATAGACCGTATCGTTTTTGATACCCAGCATCGCATCCGTCGCAATTGAGATAAAGTTATGTCCAGATACCTTTGATACAAACGGGAACGACCGAGACGCACGGACGTTGGTTTCGATTACTTTCAGTTCATTGTCTTTGGCGAGAAACTGGATGTTAAATGGTCCAGTAATGTCGAGGTTCTTAACAACTGCTTTGGCGATGTTCTTGGCCTGACGAACTGTTTCGAGATATAACTTCTGTGCAGGATAGACCACTGTGGCGTCACCCGAGTGCACACCAGCGTTTTCGATATGCTCAGATATCGCGTAAATAACGAGCTTACCGTTTTGTGCTACACCATCGATCTCAAGCTCTTTGGCGTTGAGGATAAACTGCGAGATAACAACAGGGTGGTCAGGCGATAGCTTGGCCGCTTCACCAAGGTAAATTTCGAGTTCTTTCTCGTTCTGAACGACATTCATCGCACCACCTGATAGCACATACGAAGGTCTAATCAGAAGCGGATAGCCGACTTCATCACCAAACTCCTTTGCGGCCGCTAGCGTTGTGACTTCTTGCCACGCAGGCTGGTCAATACCCAGACGATTCAACATCGCCGAGAACTTCTGGCGGTCTTCGGCATTATCAATCTGTTCAGCTGAAGTTCCTAGGATTTTGTAGTTTGCCGTCGCCAGTGGCAAGGCAAGGTTGTTCGCAATCTGGCCGCCAACCGATACAACGATGCCTTGCGGCTGTTCAAAGTCAGCAATGTCTTGGACACGCTCGAACGTCAACTCGTCAAAATATAGTCGGTCAGATCGATCAAAGTCGGTCGATACCGTTTCCGGGTTCGAGTTGATCATGATTGTCTTGTGACCGCGTTTGTTGAGTGTCTTGGCAGTGTTGACTGCCGACCAGTCGAACTCAACCGATGATCCGATACAATACGGCCCAGATCCGATAATCGCAACAGCTTTTTTACCCAACGGTTTGATATCGTTCACATTGCCGTGATAGGTCACATACAAATAGTTTGTTTCAGCATCGAATTCGCCAGCCAGGGTATCGATTTGTTTGACGACGGGCACAATACCCATCTTGAGACGCGTTCCACGAATAACTTGTTCGGTTGTGTCACGTAGCTTGGCGATAGTTTTATCAGAAAAACCTTTTTGCTTAGCCTCATATAGTAATTCTGTTTTAAGCGGATCGTGTTTAATCGAGTTTTTGGTCGCATCAATATCAGCCAGATGAGACAAGAACCAGTTATCAATATATGACTGCTTGTGAATTTCTTTAACACTGACACCGCCGGCTAGTGCGTCGGCAATCGCAAATAGTCGGCGGTCAGTCGCGTGCTTAATCTCGTCCATTGGATCATCGATCTCATGCGGGTGGTCGGTAAAGCCATTAGCACCAATATTCAGCATACGAATTGCTTTTTGTAACGCTTCTGGGAACGACCGTCCCAGTGCCATAACTTCACCAACGCTTTTCATTTCTGACCCGATATGGTGGTCGCTAGCTTTTAGTTTTGCCAAGTCCCAGCGCGGCATTTTGACTGCAATGTAATCAAGTGCTGGTTCAAAGAACGCCGTCGTCGTACCTGTAACCGAGTTCTTG
>CAZDKN010000006.1:0-16079 GCA_964506065.1 uncultured Saccharimonas sp. (SeqCode)
TTCTAGTACATATACCGGACCGCTTGACTCACCTTTAAAGAGATACGGGGAGTTCATTGATGAAACGCTGGGCACAGTTGCTAGGAATGTCGATGACAAACTAACAAAACCGCTTGGCCATACCTCTGGGTTATTAAGCTTAATTTTGCCGGCAGCAGTTATTACAAACGAGTCGCCTGTCGTCGCGTCTGTTACGTATCCATGCAGAACCTGTGCGGAAAGCGATAATTTATCAATACTTGCTTTGTCAAACTCTTGAATCGGAGCGTTCCTGAGCCACGACTGTTCGTATAGTGCATTGTCGACAATCCTGTATAGTTGTCCGGTACTATTAAGATATTTAGTCTTAGTGAGTCTATCCCTAATGATTACACCCTCTCTCGTCACAGGCAAACCGTAAGCAAGATTCCCGAGGGGAGCTTCCGTAATAACATTGTACCAAGGATTTAAACCTATGGCTGTCAAAGACTGATCATCAAACACTTCACGTTTTTCTCCTAGTCGTATGTAGAACTTCTTGCCGTTGACTGTTTTGTAGAAAGGCGTCATGTTCGGACCAGTTACAAAACTATTAATCTGGAAATCAGTAAGTTGCACGGCGTCCTCACAGCTATAGCCATAATCTTCAACCATTGCACAAGTTGTGAATCCAAGTTTAATACCAACATCAAAATAGTATACGCCTCCATTTTTGTCGATTATTACACGCTGCAGTACTTTACCCGTAGTGTAGCTATCTAGATAACCTTGAGACACGTAACCTACTCCACCCAATCTCAACGAACTAACAATAGAATTGTCGAGAATGGGGTGTTTGTTAGACCCTGATACCAGATAAACAAGTCCGTTACTGGCCGTTCTCAATAATGTGCTGTTTACCGTCGTTGGTCCGAACCAATCACTAAAATATAAGTAAAAGTTACGATTGCCATACGCACCGCAAGCATCCCCTGATCCATATCCTGCGTTCAACGCTGACGCGTTAGGTTGATATGGAGTATAGTTATACAACGCCTGGGTGGAGCGATTTTGAATATTAACTGTCGTACCTCCACATGAAGCGTTGGGGTTATATCGTATATAATTATTACCTACTACATAAGGCGTGTACCATGTAGGCGAAGCATCCATAATAGCTCGAAACATACGTGCTGCCCATCGTATTTGATTTGTCAGCCCAAAGTACTGTGAGTCGCAGGCTGCCGTATCTGGACAGCCATACCCCGTAGCAGTTCTAAACTGCCAAGGACCAGGCCAATCATCTGTTACCAAAGCCTGCTCTTTTTGAAGAAGCACTAGTATGACTTGCGGATTAATCCGGAATTCTTGCGCGGCGTCGTAAATGATCTGCGCTGCTGACTTTCCGTTTTCTGTATAGTCCATAAGACACTTCAGCGGGACATCGTACCCCATGCTTCTAATGTAATCCCGACGCGACGTTGGTGTTGAACCTCCTGTCCCCCACGTATCACAAACTGGTACTTTACTTAGTAAAAATGACTGTATCTGCGTAGTATTCATGGTTGTTGTATCAGTAAATATGCCGTCATCAATAATCAGTCCAGGGTTAAATCCTACTACTGGTGCAGCCGATGCTTGAGGGGGTTGCATTATCACTAGCACCCCGAAAACGAACACTAAAAACAGTGTTGTTAGTTTGATCGTTGTTCGTGTTACATAGTTCATACGCTACTCAATTGTGAATTCCTTTACAGCACTTCCGGACAAAGACCCAACCTCAACCACGACACTCGCATTCCATGAGCCGCTTGCAAGTTCGCTAACCGCAACATCGAAACCCTTACATGTCGACTCACTAGGCAGGGCTTGTATGCCAACAGACTTAACCACAACCGTAGAATCTTTGGTTAGAGTCAAGGTACATTTTCCTTGGTCGGTAATAGCGCTAATAAGCGTCCTAATCTGAACCATATCAGCGGTCTGGTTTAATGCGGTTATAGTTACTTCAGGGGGATTCGACGACACCTCGTCGTCCTGCTGCTGTTCTGCTGTTAGCTTCTTTTGTGCTTCACCTGCTTGTTTCTGGGCTTCTGTTGGTTCGTCATAGTTAATATTATCTGCCTCTTGTTGGGTCGTAGTCGCTTCTGTATTACTACTAACATTAAAAGGGTATAGCTTATATACAGCAGCTGCTGCGGTGTATGACAGGAGAATAACAGCCAATGAGACTGCGGCTACTATGATCGTCTTTTTTGTGATTTTTGATGTTTTTATCTTCATGTAACTACTCTATTTTTGCACTAACAATAATACCCTATTATAATACTCTTTTTTCTAGATTTGTACTATCTGTTACGCGTTCGTTCAAGCGAATACTTGTTAAGTATGTGTTCGTCGTCTATATCAGACAGGGCCGCCAAACGTACGCCTCGCCACTTTTCAATATGATACAAGGGGTTAATTAATAACCAATAGATTTTTCGTTTGAATGAATAATCCCTGTCTTTCAGTATATTCAAAGCATCTTTTAAACTGCCTCTTGTGATCATTTTTACAACTGCTTTTCGTGAAGGGGCATTGACGGGTATACCAACATTACGCAGACCGATTGTCTCATCAAACATCCGCATCTTGTACTCACTTAGTTTCATGTCATTAGAATGGATAACATTCGCCCGAGGCGCATACGCCTTTTGATAGCCAGCATCGATAACGTCACGCCCGAATAGTTGATCCTCAGCGTAAGGAACGTCTTTATATGGCAGTTCGCCTGTCAAGTAGGATCTACGCGCTGCAGAGTTAACGTCGGAATAGAAACTAACTGCATCATAAGTACCTTGATTCTTAATAAAATCGTCTTTGTAGAAAATCGTCGTGCCAAAATCTGGACCAAACCCACGAAAGACAGACCTAATCTCTGTTTTAAGCAACGGAAAGCAGTGTGGGCGAGGGTCTTGCTTACCCATTACACCTATAATTCGCTCACTTATCTCAAACGGCTTCACAATCTCATACAGCCACCTGTCGTGAGCAGGTGTTACGTCTTGGCTAATGTAGACGACTATTTCGCCTTTAGCATCATGAGCAGCAGCATTGCGAGTTTTGCCATGGCCAAATTCAGCAGGTGTTATAGTTTTATGTCGCAAGTTTTTATGTAGCTTTGCATACTTTTCTATAATTGCTGGTGTTCGATCGCTTGAGCTAGTGTCGTAGATCAATACCTCAAACTTAAATGGCGTTTTCTGTTTAAAAATACTCTTTAACACCTCTTCAAGATAACGTTCGCCAAACCATGTTGGAATAAAAACAGTTGCTTTAATACTACTCATTTCTTCCCAGTCACTTCACGTATTAGTATGGTTTCCATCTTTTTATATGGACCATCCCATGATAAAGATTTTACACTTTCAGCTGCCTTTGTAGCGACCGATTTTATATCTTTTGTTTTTACAACGTCACTTAGTATATTTGCAATCTGAATCGGTGAGGCTTCGACATATCGTATATTTTTATTCTCTCCCAGAACCATTCTGTTGTTATCACCTTCGTTCATAATCGGGACACACCCAGCCGCTAATAGCTCTAATGGCAGCAAGGAAACGTTCGTCAGAGAAAGCACCAGACAAGCGACGGATTCATGATACAACTTGGCCAACTCTTGGTGCGAAATAATGCCGTGGTTCACGTAAGGAAATGGAATTTTATAATTGGATACATCCCAGCCAATGAATTCGATTGTGTAATCAGGGTGATTTTTATGGAAGATAGTAAGCGCAATAATACCAAGTTCAAATGCGCGGCGTTCGGTGACAGGACGTGCGTAAAAGACGATTTTCTTTTCCTTCTTTATACGCCTGATATCTTTTGGTCGATAGATATCTAGGTCTGCACCAAAATCAAAGTAATCAGCCTTCATACCATAGCCTGTAGTTACTTTGTGAGTTAGCCATCTACCTGCAGTAATGCCGTAGAAATTCATTTTATATGTATTTTCAGCCAGCACGCTCTTTGACCCAAGACCATAAAAATACGGTTCAAAGTCTTGGATAAAATAAAACTTATGTGCTTTTGTCTTAATGTTAAATACAGGATACGCCGTCTCCCAGCCCGTAGCCAGTAAGGCGTCAGACTCCTGGTAGTCAGCAGTTTTCTTCACAGGAATATCGAGTCCGAATCCTTGTTTTAGTATCTTTTTTGCCTGAGCTAGGGACTGCGGATGAATACCTTCATAAATATAAAAAGTAACGTCGTGTCCTTGTTCTTTCAAAAACCGTGCAAATCTCGTAATCGTACTTTGGCCACCACTACCGGAACTGATTGGCGAGAGGACCCAAGCAATTTTAAGAACCCGTTTGTTCTTGCGAGCCGGGACTACATAGGGTTGGTTAATATAATCCGCATTGATAATATCATCGACGTCAACCATAACATCAATAGGATGTTTGACTACCGACGTTTTTTTCCCTATATAGTCTTTAGTTTTCTGAATCGCCTTGCCGACGCCGTGCTTGCGCGTATATGTGTAGAATTTATAAGCTTTGTTCATTTAATCTATTATATACTAGCCAGGTTGATGCTACCGTCCTAGGAAGTGTTTCATTTTTTTGGCAAGTTTTTTAAGTTGTATCAGCAAGTCACGCTTTTCAATATGTGCCTTTTGGTGTCGCATTGCCTCGATACTCTCTTGCAAATTTTGATTAATTGTACTGAGTTGTTGCTTTTCTTCGTACAACGTAATAACTTCTGCCAACATATCAATTTGCGAGCTAAAATACCAAAACTGGTCAGGGTGTTTTGAGTTCTGTTTAGACCAAATATGGTGCCGAACAAGGGATTCTTGGAACAAGCCCGCGAAATTATCTGCTCTACTCTTCCGATCACTATGCTTCCTGTAATTCAGCAACGGCTCGTTGACAAGACCTGCTTTTACCCCATCAAGACAAAGATTCAAGAACAAGTCCCAATCTTCATATCCTAACTTATCCAAATACGTGTCGTACGGAGCCTGATCTAATACTTTTTTGCGAACTAGTGAGGTCGCATGAATGTAGTTGTCGTGCTTTAGTTTTTCAAGATCAAAGTCGATGTACTCACTATTGAAGTCAGCGCGTCCAAAGACATGCACCTGCGTGTAGACAATATCTAGTGATTCGTCTATTGCTTTTTTTACGCATTTTTCAACATAAGTTCTTTCAAGGTAATCGTCTGCGTCAAGCTGCATAACGAACTCACCTCTTGCAAGACGAACACCCTCATTACGAGTATAGATCACACCTTTGTTCTCCCGCGAAACAATCACTATGTTTTTATACGTTGAGTACTTCGAGATTCGCTCATCGGTATCATCACTAGATCCATCATTGATGATTATGATCTCAGTGTTTTTGTACGTTTGCTTGATTGCGCTCTCGACTGCCTGTTCAATAAAATCCGCATAGTTGTACGCTGTTACGATAATGCTTATAAGAGGCTGCTTTTTTACCATACTACCCATAGAATATATGGTATCGTAGTTATATAAGCAAATCTCGCACCAACCTATTTATGGAAAATGTATTTAGACTTCTTTTTAAAAAAACTCTTCGGGTGTATTGGTGGCGTTATGACTATCCTAACAAACTTAATTTTGGCGATGAGCTGACTCCTACGCTTATCAAACGTTTATTCCATAAAAGTGCTGCTTGGGCCGAGCCACGAACAGCTCAAATAGCTGGTGCAGGATCAATTATCGAAATCGTACAAGAGTTGTCCGAACACAATGAAATAATCGTCTGGGGTAGCGGTTTCATCAAGCCAGGTAAAAAAAACACGCATCAGAATATTAAATTCGTGGCCGTTAGAGGTAAACTGTCTTTATCTCGAATTGCCGACCAACAAGTAGTACTCGGAGACCCAGGATTATTGACGTCACTCGCCTATCCTGAGCTTGTTGGTATAAGAAAGAAATATAGAATAGGCATTATCCCACATTACGTCGACAAAGACTCCTCGTACCTAGCGAATATTCAACTATCAGACAGTTACACTATTATTGATGTACTCGCGCCTCTCGACAGTGTAATTGAGTCTATAGCATCCTGCGAGCTCATCCTATCATCAAGCCTACATGGGCTAGTAGTAAGTGACTCTTTTGGCATACCAAACTATTGGATGCCCTTCTCCGATTTGCTCACCGGTGGTGATTATAAATTTAACGACTACTACTCGGTTTTCAATGAAAGCGCACAATCGTTAGATCCAGCTACACTTAACACATTAGATGCAGAAAGCCTCATACGTAACTACAAACCAAAGACTCAACTGCGTGAAATCCAAGACGACTTAATAAGAAGTTTCCCTTTTAGTGGGTAGTTATTTCATAATCTGGAGAAGTGATAGCGTAGTCGTGCTTACGTCCTCCAACTAAAAAGCCTATTTGATTGTCTTCTGAGTAGTATATGTTTATTCTATTTTCATCTTTCAAAGTGACTGCAGCCACGTAGCTTCCGTTTGAAAATATATTATCCACAATTATATGTATCGTCGATGTCTTACCCTCTTTGAGATCAATTCTGGTTTTGTTAACCATAGAGTTTGTAGCAAACACCGGAACGCCTCCGCTATTGCTCACAATAATACCTAGGACCGCATTACTTATATCCTCTGTTGAATTAATTGAAAGTATGAACTCGACCTTCTTAGCTATCGTCGCATTATACGTACTATTAACAAGACCCTCAGTCGGCACAAGCTCAGCTTTGATTTTAATTTTCCCATGCTTCCTAGACGCATGTGGCCCTTGAGCTACATCTATAGATCTGCTAACGCGTTCAAGATTTAGATCGCTATATTGTCTAGTAATCTCGTCTGGAGGACCTTGAGTGATAATTTTGCTATTATCAATAAGGATAGCTCTATCGCAAAATCTTTCGACAGCAGACATATCATGCGTAACCAGAATAATTGTCTTCTTGTCCTTCTTGAGTGTCCCAAAGTAGTCAAAGCACTTTCTTTGAAAATTTGAGTCACCTACTGCTAAAACTTCGTCGAGCACGAGGATGTCTGTATTTGCACGAATCGCAATTGAAAACGCCAGACGTACCTGCATACCCGACGAATAGTTCTTGAGTTTTTGATCCATGAAGCGCTCTAACTCTGCAAACTCAACTATTTCGTTATACATATCCGCCATTTCCTTGCGAGTAAAGCCAAGTAGCGCACCGTTCAAAAATACATTGTCGCGACCTGAAAGCTCAGGGTTAAATCCAACTCCAAGTTCGATAAATGGCGTTAGTTTACCATTGACCGTAATTGTTCCGCTGTTCGGTTTATAAATGCCTGCGAGCATCTTGAGCAGCGTGCTCTTACCACTACCATTGCGTCCGACTATACCTAAGAACTCGCCTTTTTTTACTTCGAACGATATGTCTTCAAGTGCATGTTGTACCTCGTAGCCACGCTTGCGAAAGTTAATCAATTTACTTTTTAACGAGTTGGATCGTTCATGTGGCAGTTTAAAGCTTTTACTAACGTGTTCTACTTTAATCGCTATATCGTTATCTGGCATTATATATTCTCCGCAAAGCTGTCGGCTTGGCTTTTAAAGTACAGTAGCCCGCCGACAAAAAATATCGCCGTAATAGCAAATGGAATAATCATATACAGCGACCCGCCAAGTAGACTCCCCGTTGTGAGCGTCTCTTGCGTAACAATATTAAATCGAGCATCTTGAATGGCAAGTGCCAACGGATTCAAAAGGATAATCTTTTGAATCAGTTCGCTCGGCACCATAGAGAGCGGGTAGATGATAGGCGTTGCATAAAAGCCAGCCTGAAGTACGACCTCCCATATATAACTGATATCTCGAAATTTTACATATGCAGCCGCAAGGAACAAAGATGCCCCCAGCGCCAAGAAGTAGATCATTATGATATTGAGAGGTAGCAGAAACGCATAAGGCGTTAATTCAACACCATTAACAATCACGAAGATGCCTACAATTATTAGCGATAGTCCGAGGTTAATGGTTGCCGATATACTGCTACTAAATACAATCATCCAACGCGGTATTTTGATCTTTCGGATAAGGTCACCTCGCCCTACGATTGAGCCTAGGCTCTGGACGGTCATTTCAGTAAAGAAGTTCCAAAGAACGATACCTAGCAGCAAATATACAGGGAAGTGCGGAACGTCTCTGCCGATTCGTAGAAAGTACACAAAAACGACATACAGAATAACAAACAGTAACAACGGTTTGAGTAGCGACCACATATAGCCCAGTAGAGACCCTTGGTAGCGGAGCTTGAAATCCGTTCTGACAAGCTCACTAAGTAAAGCTTTATTCTCTTTTGATAAGTAACTCTTCATGTCTTTGCTATCATTATAGATGAATATGCATACAACGTCGACATCCAACACGCTAATCGTCGTCCTAAATTGGAACGGAATTGAGGACACTTTGTAGTGCCTGGACTCGCTGCTGCAACAAAGTTACAAACATGCGCACGTACTTGTCGTTGATAATGGTTCGGTGGATAATTCAAAACTACTGCTGGATGAATACCAAAGTCAGCATGCCGAAGAAATTGACGTTGTGTATAATCCTGCAAACTTTGGGTTTGCAGGTGGCGTGAACACAGGAATAGAATGGGCGCTCAACGAAGAATACGAGTATGTGGCACTATTTAATAATGACGCGACAGCTGACAAAAATTGGTTAAAGAATCTCGTCAAAGCAATAGAACCAGAAGAGGTGGGAATTAGCACGGGATTACTGTTACATGAAGACGGCAAGACGATTGATAGTACTGGTGAATTTTATTCCTTATGGGGACTGTCTTTTCCTCGGGGCAGAGGACACAAGACGTCAACAAAGCCAAAAGCCGGCTCAGTATTTGGAGCCACGGGTGGCGCGAGTCTGTATAAAACTGCCCTGTTCAAAGATATTGGTTTGTTCGACGAAGATTTCTTTGCCTATTACGAGGACGCGGATATTAGCTTCCGCGCACAATTAGCTGGATGGAAAGTGGCCTACACCTCCGAGGCGATTGCCTATCACAAACAGGGCGCAACCAGCAAAAAGATTCCTGGGTTTACGATCTATCAGACATTCAAAAACCTGCCGATGCTGTTGTTAAAAAACGTACCTGCTGGACTGTTACTACCGATCGGAGCGCGGTTCTACTTTGCCTACTGGTTGATCCTAGGCAATGCTATCGCCCACGGCAACGGTCTACCGGCTATCAAAGGTGCGTTTATGAGCTGGTTACTAGGGTTCAAAAAGCTAGGCGAGCGATGGCACATACAACGAGACCGCCGCGCAACAACAGCATACATTAAAAGCATTTTGTGGAACGACCTACCCCCTGACCAAACAGGCCTGCGAAAAGTCAGAAAATTCTTTACCGGTAAAGGATAGGCTATTGAAGTTACTTGAATACGAAGCAAAAGAGTTACTAAAAAAGGCACACGTCAATGTGCCGTCTTCTAGTTTGATCGTTCCTGATGATGACACGTCCTCAATTGCCCTTCCTGTCGTACTCAAATCACAAGTCCCAGTTGGCGGACGAGGCAAGGCAGGTGGTATAAAAATCGTCGAAGATAAGTCTGAGTTCCAGTCAACTATTGATACGTTGCTTGCGCTTACTATCAAAGGACATCTACCGACAACACTCCTTGCCGAAGAAAAAATTGATATCGCTCACGAATATTATCTGTCACTCGTCGTAGAAAAGCCGACAGCCTCGATCCAGATCGTTGCTCACACAAATGGTGGAGTTGATATCGAAACCAATTCTGCACAGGACAGACCCTTGCAGACGGTTGTCGATAAAGGCGGCTTTGACGGTGTCGGTGAACAACTAGCAGAATACTTTGACCTGCCCGACCAGACGTTTGTTCTGCAGGACCTAGTCGAAAATCTCTACAATTGCTTTGTTGTAAACGACGCTACATTAATCGAAATTAACCCCTTGGTATACACGGCAGACAAAAAGTTTATTGCTGGCGACTGCAAAATGGAATTAGACAATAACGCTGCTTTTCGCCACGACTGGCAGTTCGAGGAAAAACCAGCCGAAGCAAACTTCGTCACATTGGACTCTAATGGCAGCATTGCAACTATCGCTAACGGCGCCGGGTTGGCTATGGCAACCGTTGACGCCGTACACGACGCAGGTATGACACCAGCCAACTTCCTAGACATCGGTGGAGGCGCAAATACCGAAACATTATTAAAGGCTTTTCGACGGTTGGGAGAATATCCAAACATCAAGGCAATTGTTATCAATATCTTTGCAGGCATCACTCGGTGCGACGAAGTCGCCCGAGCAATCATCGCTGCTCGGCAACAAATCGACGACCTCCCGCCCCTTTTCATTCGCCTGGCTGGAACAAGTTTTGACGTCGCAGCAGAGTTACTGGCCAAAGAAGACATACCAATTCTTGCCACACTAGAAGCATGCCTAGAAGCTGCCAAACAAGAGGTCTCGCCATGATACCAAGTTTATTTACGGCGAAGAACGTCATCGTCCAGGGTATCACTGGTACCCACGGTCGATTCCAAACCAAGGCAATGTTGGACGCAGATACTAATGTTGTTGCGGGTACAACACCTGGCAAAGCTGGTCAAACTGTCGAAGGCGTCCCAGTCTACGATTCGATTGCTGACATTCAAAAAGACCATACTGTCGACACAAGTATTATTTTCGTCCCCGCCCCATTCGCCAAAAGCGCCATCATCGAAGCAGTTAAAGCCCGTGTTCCGTTGATTGTCTGTATCACCGAAGGAATCCCAATCCATGACATGATTCAGATTCGTCGCCGGTTAGAGAAATCTGACAGCATACTGATTGGACCGAACTGTCCTGGTGTCATAGTGCCTGGTATCAACAAGCTTGGGATTATCCCCGCCAGCATGTCACTTGCAGGTCGCGCAGCAATCGTCAGCCGCTCAGGCACCCTCACCTACGAAGCAATGGCTGGACTCACCGCCAAAGGCATTGGTCAGCGATATGTTATTGGTATCGGCGGCGATCCAGTCCGTGGCACTGGATTTGTTGAATGCTTAGAGTTATTTGAAAAAGATCCAGAAGTCGATCGAATCGTCTTAATTGGCGAGATTGGCGGTACAGACGAACAGACCGCTGCCAAGTACATAGCCAAATATGTCACCAAACCCGTGTTTACCTACGTCGCAGGCCAACATGCGCCCACTGGAGTCCAGCTGGGGCACGCTGGGGCAATACTAGGATCCGACAACGAATCAGCCAGCGTCAAGTCGCTAGCTCTCCAAAAAGCAGGTGCCACTGTAGCAACAAGTATCACGTCGCTCATTGAGTTGGTCGCTAGTCACCACAATAAATAGTCGGCCGTAAATGATATACTGGTAACAATGAAAAAGATTAGTATCTTGGTCCCTGCCTACAATGAGCAAGAGGTGCTAGAGCCTCTGTATCATCGTCTGGGTACACTTGCTAACGACAACAAATCATACGAATTTGAGTTCTTGTTCGTTAACGATGGCAGCCGCGACAAAACACTCGAGATTATCAAAGACTTTGCTGAACAGGACACGCGAGTATCGTACGTTGATTTGTCGCGTAACTTTGGCAAAGAAATCGCCATGATAGCAGGCCTAGACCATGTTACAGGCGATGCGACCGTGATCATTGATGCCGACCTGCAAGATCCGCCAGAACTAATCCCTCGGATGATCAAATACTGGGAGGATGGCTTTGAGGATGTCTACGCCAAGCGAAACAGCCGTCTGGGTGAATCGTGGCTCAAGCGTGCAACATCCAAGTTATACTATCGCCTGCTACAAAAGGCGACTCATATCCCTATCCAACAAGACACGGGCGACTTCCGTTTACTGGATCGTGTCTGTGTTGACGCTCTCAAACAAATCCGCGAATCACAACGTTACACCAAAGGAATGTTCAGTTGGATAGGATACAAAAAGAAAGAAATTACCTACAACCGCGACCCACGAGCGGCAGGCGAGACAGGCTGGAGCTATCCAAAGCTCATTAATTTCGCGATCGATGGTTTGACTTCGTTTACGATTGCACCCTTGAGAATCTCGTCGTTTATGGGGATATTGGTGTCACTCGTCGCATTTATCTATATCGTATACTTGGTGTTTCGGACGATTTTCTTTGGAACTGATTTGGCGGGATATCCTTCGATGATGGCAGTTATTCTATTCTTAGGCGGTGTGCAACTACTATCGCTAGGTGTAATTGGTGAGTACATCGGCCGAATCTTTAACGAAACCAAACAACGACCGCTCTACTTTGTACAGGAGTACCATGGAAAAGCTACTAAAAAGGCACGCTGAAAAGCTGCGCTTTGGGGTAGTAGGCATCGCCAACACGGCGCTTGATTTTGCTATTTTGTTTTTACTCGTCGGCATGGGGCTTGATCGAATACCAGCCAACTTCGTATCGACATCAATTGCATTTGTGTTCAGCTTTTTCGTTAACAAGTCATTTACGTTCAACTCAATCGGCGGTAACGTCAAAAGACAATTTGCTTTGTTTATTGTCATCACGGTCTTTAGTCTGTGGGTAATTCAGCCGATCGTTATTGTCACAATGTCGTGGTTACTCGCGGGTCTTGGCCTTGATAGTAGCGTTGAGTTGTTCATTGCCAAGCTGGTTGCCACCATCGCCTCACTCATCTGGAACTACATATTCTACAGCCGTCTTGTCTTTAAAAAGCAAGCTTAGATAAAAGATACCTCAACAAACCACAGGTACACTTTGTTGTTGGCTGCTTTTCACTTCAATCCTTAAAACTAACTGAGCAAGGGTCTATCCCCTGTTCAGGAAAATCTCAGAATTGCATTGAATGACACTAGTGGCGGGACGGATTCTCGATTGATTCAGGGTTAGTTTGACGCCGAGCTTAGGTTGATCTTTTCTTTCTCACACTTCAGTAACTGTTATAATAAACTCAATGAGTCATATTGCAATTGATGCGCGGATTATCAACTCTTCGACCGGGCGATATGTTGAGCGCTTACTTCACTACTTGCAGGATATCGACCAAGAGAACGGCTACTCGGTGCTTGTGCTAGAAAAAGACAAAGATTACTGGCAGCCAACAGCCGCGAACTTCAAGGTTATTGTTGCTGATTTTGACCAGTATTCGGTTGCTGAGCAGGTCGGTCTAAAGGGTTTGTTAAAACGCCTAAACCCTGATTTGGTTCACTTCTGCATGCCTCAACAACCAATTTTTTATAGAGGCAACAAAGTTACCACCATCCACGACTTAACACTGTTAAAAGTATATAATTCTGACAAGAACTGGTTAGTGTATCATTTCAAACAAGCTGTTGGGCGCTTGGTATTCAAGCGCGTTATCGCGACAAGTACACATATTCTCACACCGTCTGACTTTACCAAAAATGAGGTTATAGAGTTTAGCGCAAAAGCAACCAATAAAATATCGACCACACACCTCGCCGCGGACATCTCGGCAGACTCACCTGAACCCTACGAGCTGCCGTTTAAACAGTTTCTTTTGTATGTCGGGCAACAAAGCGATTATAAGAACGTACGGCGGCTAGGCGCTGCTCATCAACGTCTCGTCAAGAAATACCCCGACCTCGGGCTTATGTTGGTTGGGTCAAAAAACGACAGTGCTCGTATCAACGAAAAGTACTTTGCGGATAAAAACTACAAAAATATTATATTTACTGGGTTTTTGCCCGATACACAACTGAATTGGTTGTACAAAGAAGCCGCAGCCTATGTCTTCCCTTCGCTGATGGAAGGGTTCGGATTGCCAGGTCTTGAGGCGATGGGTCACGGTACTCCTGTTGTAAGTAGTGATGCGACTTGCTTGCCTGAGGTTTATGGGGACGCAGCACATTATTTTGACCCGAACGATACAACCGATGTAGCACGCGCAATCGATGAAGTTCTAGAGAGCGAAACGTTCCGTCATGAGTTAGTAAAAAAAGGTCACAAACAGTTCAAAAAATATTCTTGGCAAAAAACTGCCGAACAAACACTCAAAATTTACCTAGAAGCGCTTAATACAGAAAAAGACTAGCTGCTGCCTTGAGCAATCGTTATCTTGCGCTCACGACCTTCGCCATCTGAAAAAGTACGGATATCGCTGTATTCGCTTGCAACATGGTGAACGATTCGACGATCTGCAGCGTTCATAGTTGTCACAAACGAATCACCCGTCCGACGGACTTCTTCAATCCACTCGCGCGCCTGTGCTGCTACTCGTTCGGCACGTTGCTTTTTGTAGTCGGCAATGTCGATATTAACTCGACTAAGCGCCGCGTCCTTATTACGAAGTACTGTACTGACAATGTACTGCAGGCTCCGTAGTGTTTCGGCGTTACGCCCAATAAGTAGGCTGTTAAACTCGCTTGACGGAACAGAGAGTTCGATCACGTCGTCATCACACGTTGAAGTAACGGTAAGATTAGCGCTGAAAAACGACAGCAGATCTTCAAGATATTTTTTGGCAAAGCGGATTGATTCTTCTTGATCCATTATGACTTCTCCTTTTTACCCGTCTTGTTCGGGCGGGAATCTTTGGCGGTAATACGGATAATATTACCTTCTGTCGCTACCTTGGCACGTGCTTTGGCGGTCGCTTTTTTGCCGACAGCTTTTGGCGCTTCTTCGGCGATAGCTTCCATTTCTTGTACGTCCTTTTTAAGTATATAGTGTTGTTGGAATACTGCCACAATGTTTGACACAGCGTAATAAAGCGCAAGTGCACCTGGTAGGTTCAGCATTATTATTAGCATCAAGAATGGCAAAAACTTGATCATCTTGCCTGTAACAATTGCGTTCATCTCGCTTTGATCGGCTTTTTTACCTTCGGCAGCTTCGCTCATAATGTCACGCAGGCGCTTTTTGCTTTCTGTTTGCGGCATCGTTTGTTTCGACATAATATACTGTGTGATCGCAGCAATAATCGCAAGTAACACCAAAAACACATTGATTCCGTTCGATCCGATGGCGTGGACAGTTAAATCAACAAACCCAAATAATTTTTCGTTGAACAGATCAGGATGAGCAATTAACTCTTTAATAGGTGCGAGGTTTTCCAAGAAATCGTATGTGTATTTTTTTATCTGTTCACTAAAAGCTGCGGCCTGACCGTTATTAGAAGAAAAGATGATAACGACTTGGTAAATGGCAATAAAAATCGGTAGTTGAATCAACAAAATACCAATGGAGCGAAACGGATTGACGCCGTTTTTCTTGTACAAGTCCATCATCTGTATGCTTTCAAGTTGTCGATTGCCGCCCGCGCTCTTCTTGATCTTTGCAAGTTGCGGCTGTAGCTTGCGCATAGCTGTTACCTGGTGAAGTTGTTTTTTCACAAGTGGCCACAACGCGAAACGAACTAAAATCGTGAAAATAATAAGAGCAATACCAAAATCACCGCCAGGAATAAGGCTATAGAGTCCTATTAATAGGTTAAAGATTGGCTGGACAACGACGACGTCAAAAATATTCACTAGGTGTATCAAGCTCCAAAATAATACGCTACTTACCGATTATTATATCAGTTCTAGGTGGTTTTATACAGCCCAGATCGGACAAACAAGTCTTCGATCTGCGTCGCGACATCAGATGCAGGCATGGTCAAAAACTCACTTGAAGAAACAATCACAACAATGTCGTAATTTTTATCCAGCCGAGGTATTTGTTGACGTATATATTCATATATACGTCGCCTGATGCGATTACGGCCCACTGCGCTTTTGAGGACTTTTTTACCAACAACAACAGCGATTCGATGTTTGTTTCGATGGGGGTTGGGGATAGATTTAAGCGTTGCGGTACGTGTGCGTACGGCCTGGCCGTTTTTATACACATAACCCAGGCTACTGTGCCCGTGGAAGCGGTTACCAAAAGGAATCATGGTTTTAGTATATGGTATTTAGTAGGTGTTCGGTAGTGTGGCGTAACAAAAAACCGACAACTTTTATTGTCGGTTTTTGTATTAAGCAGTAAGAAGTGCTCGGCCTTTGATACGACGTCGCTTGATTACAGCTCGTCCAGACTTGGTCGCGATACGCGCACGAAAACCGTGTGTTCGAGCACGGTGACGAGTGTGTGGTTGGAATGTTCTTTTTGGCATTGTCTGTCCATTCT
>CAZDKN010000007.1:0-4391 GCA_964506065.1 uncultured Saccharimonas sp. (SeqCode)
ATATACAAAAGAAATAGGCATACCTTAATACTTGCAAGCACTTCAACAATAGGGAATTCTATAAGCAATAGCGATATCTTCTATATCGCCAGTCTTGACGTTGTGCTTGAAAATTGATACTATTAATCTTGTCCCTTGCGCCAAAACATTTAATTTAAAGGTCGAAGCGCGTGAGGCAGTACATTAGTACAAGGAGTAAAAATCACATGCCAATAGCCGTCGAATTTGTGTCCTCGCGACGCAAAAAGATAGCAGTGGATGTGGTGCCTGCCGAATGGCAACTGTATATTGCACAGTAGAAACGTTCTAGTAACGATTCAAATCCGTCCCGTCGTCTGACGGGATACACAAAAAAAGAAAACACCCCAAGGCACCGGGGTGTTTTCGCTTTTAAGGACTGTTATTCCGCAACAGGGAGGTCGATGCCAGCTTTTGTTAAAGCATCATTGATAAGTGTGCGTAATTTGTCGCCGCTACCTGTTTGGACGTCGCTGACGATATCGCTATCAACTTTTGTGCCATTGAGAAAAAAACTAGGCGTAGAATCAACACCGACTTTTTTACCGAGGGCTTGATCGAAAGATATCTTTTGATTAATCTCGGAACTTGCTAGGTCTGTGGTGAATTTTGCAGTGTCGAGTCCAAGCGTCTCGGCATAACTTACGAATGCATCCGTCCGTTCGCTTCCGGTCAAGCTAGACCATGCGTCCTGGTTATCGTACAGATAATTATTCATTTCCCAATATTTACCCTGCAGTCCAGCTGCTTCTACAGCGCCTGCTCCTGCTCGGGCATTTGCGTGAATGGTTGATAGTGGGAAGTTACGAAATACGAAAGCAATTTGGTCGCTGTACTCTTCAACGATTGCAGTGATGTTTGGGTGAGCACTTTTACAGGCTGGGCATTGGAAGTCACCGTACTCAACGAGAACAACCTTGCTATCTGTTTTCCCAAGTACGTGATCGGCGATATTACCACTGGCAGCGCTTGCTGCGAGTACTTGGTCTTGGTTGACGTTACTGACATCGATCGAAGGACTTGCACTACGCGACGATACGACGAGGGCAGTTAATAAACCTACAACGATAACGGCAAAGATAATCCACGCTTTTTTACTCACAAACATTCTCCTTATACTTACTATGCTTATTATAGCAAATGACAAACAATATCTGCTGTATAGTAGAGGGTATAATGTTCACGTTTTTGCTTATTCTGACGATTGTCTCTGTCGTATTACTCATTTTACTATCTGCCATAGAACCTCACCGATCCTCGATGAGTCACTACGAGTTGCAACGTCGGACAGAGGCTGGCGATCGAGATGCCAAAGAGGATTTACGTCGACAGATGTTGCTAGCAGACGTCATATCAATCCTACGGGTAAAACGAGCGCTTTTGCTTGTTGTGAGTGCATTTCTACTCGTTGCAACGTTTGGTTGGGGGTGGGGTATTGCTGGCGCGGTGGTTGTCGCATTATTTCACGGTACCGTTTCGAGGGTTGGCATTTTGAGAGTTGTCGGAGGCAATATGTATAACGGTCTAGAGCCGCTGATTCTCGACAGTATTGAAAAAGCTCCATTCTTTTTTGCACTGATCCGCACCCGTAACGATCCGAATGTTGACTTTACGATAGACTCACGCCAAGAACTGCAGCATATTATTGACCAGTCTGGAGACGTATTATCACCCGACGAAAAGAAGCTGGTTGTACATGCTTTGGATTTTAGTGATAAGACAGTGCGTCATGTTATGACATCGGTTGACGAGATCGCAACCATCAAAAAGACAGAATTCTTAGGACCGCTAACTTTAGACGACCTGCACAAAACAGGACATAGTCACTTGCCCGTTATAGCCCAAGACATTGATCATATTGTCGGCATCCTGCACCTGCAGAACTTGTTAACACTTGATATCAAACGCTCTGTCACAGCAGAGAAAGCGATGGATGCCAGAGTGCTTTATCTTCGAAGAGATCAGACCCTGCAGCAAGCATTGGCAGCGTTTTTAAAAACCCACCAGCATCTTTTTATTGTCGTTGACGAAGATAAAAAAACGGTCGGACTCATCACGCTGAATGATGTAATTGAAGCCTTGATAGGTCGCAAGATTGTCGATGATTTTGACGAACATGAAAGCTTGCGGGCTGTATCGACTCGCAAACCTTCACACACTGACCACAAGAACTAGCCTTATAGAGGTCAGGATGGTACACTAAAAACTGATTATGACACGAACACTTACCTCAGAACTAGCATCCCATATTGATAAAACTGTGACCATCCAGGGCTGGCTACATAAAAAGCGTTTGCTTGGCGGGTTGAACTTCATTACTTTGCGTGATCGTAGCGGCTTGGCTCAGACTTTGATTATTGGTGACGAACTTGAAAAGTTGCGGGGATTGCAGATTGGAACAGTCTTGGCACTGACTGGTACTGTTGTTGCTGACGAGCGCGCACCTGGAGGCGCAGAACTGCACGACGTACATGTCGAAGTGGTTGTTCCAGTCACCGACGAGTCACCAATCGAGATCGACAAACCACTCAATCACGAATCCGAAAACCTCGATACACTGTTCGATAATCGTGTAGTCGGTCTGCGCAACCTGCAAGAACAAACGATTTTTAAAGTTCAGGCAAAAGTTCTCGAAACAGCACGCAAGTACTTCATCGACAATCAGTTCACTGAGATGAACACACCGAAACTACTTGCTGAAGCTACCGAAGGTGGTGCAGAAGTTTTCAAATTAGATTATTTTGGCAAAGAAGCAACGCTTGCTCAGAGTGCACAGTTTTATAAACAAATGATGGTAGGGGTGTTCGAACGTGTGTTTGAGACCAACCCAACATACCGTGCTGAGCAAAGTGCTACCACGCGTCACATGACCGAATACATTACGATCGACGCCGAAATGGGCTTCATTGAATTTGACGAGCTACTGACATTTACGAGCGGGTTGATTAACGCGGTTATTGACAGTGTTTGGGATACGTACAGTGACCAGCTTAAAAAATGGAATGCTCATAAACCAACGCTTACCGCGGACTTTCCACGTATTCCCATGGCCGAAGTTCATGCGTTGTACGCCAAAAATAACGCTGAAGATTACAGTGCCGAAGATGATCTGCGACCTGATGAAGAACGATGGATTTGTGAATATGCCAAGAAAAACTTGGGCAGTGAAGCGGTCTTTGTCACCGAGTGGCCAGCCAGCAGCATGAAGTTTTATCATCGCAAAAATGCCGAAAATCCCGAGATTGCTGATCGAAGTGACTTACTATTTCGGGGTATCGAGATCGCAACTGTGCCAATGCGCGAAAATCGCTACGATGTTTTGATCGAACAGCTAAAGACAATCGCTGGTGGCGATCCCAGTCATCCCGGGTTCAAATACTACCTGCAAGCATTCCAATACGGATTGCCGCCACATGGTGGATTTGGTCTTGGGCTTGAGCGTTTGACGGAAAAGATTATCGGTCTTAATAACGTCAAAGAAGCCACTCTCTTCCCACGCGACATTAATCGCCTAACTCCATAGCAGTCCAAGTGCTATACTAAGCACATGCAAAATGAGCCTCTTTCGCCTGGCGAGACGGTCGCTATCAAATCGCAGGATAACAAACAACGTCACTTCCTCGCCGTATTTTTCCTCAGCTTTATGTGGGGGATGTTTGGCGTTGATCGTTTTTATTTGGGTAAGGTCGGGACGGGCATCTTAAAGCTAATCACGTTTGGCGGACTTGGCCTTTGGACAATTATTGACCTGGTGTTAATTATGTCGGGTGCTATGCGAGACAAACAAGGCAACGAAATGCTTGAAGCAGCACGCTACAAAAAATTTGCAGGACTAACGGTACTTTTATTTGCGCTCATATTAGGCTTCGTAATTCTTGTAAGTGGAATCAGTCTTATCTATGCTACTGTCGAAATTATTACGCAATTCCAAAATGGCAATCTAGAAAAACTGCTTCCAGCTGGTATTCTGCCAGATACGTCTCAACTAGAACAACTTCAAAACTTGAATCTACAGGATTACCAAAATCTATAGGGACGGCTTGTTATCAAGTGAATGCCAAACGTACCAACTGGCAACCGATTCGTAGGGGTGCCAGTTGTTGTTGATTGCGACTGCGTGCATCTCTTCAAAAGTAGGTGAGTTTTCAAACCCGTATAATTTGGCAATGCCGTTTTTGATCCCTAAATCCCCAACGGGTAAAATGTCGAGCCGACCCATACAGAAAATAAGGAACATATGCACTGTCCATACACCCACACCCTTGATTTGTGTTAGTTCCGCAATGACTTCATCGTTTGACAGCACGTCTAGGTGATTAAATCTAACTGACTCGTCAATTACTTTTAAAGCTAAATCTTGGATGTAGGTGCCT
>CAZDKN010000007.1:4401-14098 GCA_964506065.1 uncultured Saccharimonas sp. (SeqCode)
CTACGGAGCGTTTCAATGTCTTTTGCCAAGATCTGATCTGGCGTCGGAAACCCATCGCCTTCAAACAAATCAACAAAGCGTTTTAATATCGTTGCAGCTGCCTTGACGCTCAGTTGTTGCGACACGATACTTTCAACCAATTCTTGATAGTAATTTTTGTGGGGAATGATTGACGCTATACCAGCGCGCTCAATAATAGGCGCTAATACAGCATCATTTCTAGCCAAGTGTTTGGCAGCCGTTGTCAGGACGCTAGGTTTAGCAGCTACTGCCATATCAGACTTCGATTGTTGTACCATCGATACGTTTGTACTCGCCCTTGAAATGCTGTGTGACGATTGGCAGCCTGCCATCTGCGATCGACTTACCAATATCAGACAATACGGCGTCGTGGGTAGGGAAGGCAAATAGTGGTTTGACAGTTGCCAAGAAGTCCATTGCTTCACTGATCTTGAGCCACGGTGCGCCGACAGGTAATGCCAATACGTCGATTGGCTTGTTTGGTAGAGCAAACGAATCACCAGGATAATATACTGTCTCGTTAATAAACACGCCGATGTTATCAATGATTGGTATAGTGTCGTGGATGACCGCGTGCTTGCCGCCAAAGAACTCCAGGGTGAACGGTCCAACTTCAATCTTGTCGCCTGGTTGAACGGCTTGAGATTTGTGGTTAGGCATTGAGTCGACTATAGCGGGGAGGGATATCAAAATCGAGTTAGGGTTCTTGTTAAAAATTGCTGCCAAAGTATCGGGGTCAAAGTGGTCCGCGTGTTCATGAGTAACGACAATCGCCGCGATATTGTTACCTGCAACAAAATCTTCTGACCATTCGCCGGGATCAACAACTAACACTTGACCAGCCACTTCGAGCGTAAAACATGCGTGTTTATACTTTGTAAGCTTCATCTAATTCTCCTTGCCTGCAAGGCCAGGCCTTGCAAATAGTATATTTTTACAACGTTATCAAACACCATGATTAGTGGTCCTTGAACCATTTCGTGTAAGTGCTGCGAGCTTTAATAATTTTAGGTGTGATAACGATTGAACAGTATCCATTACCAGGGTTCTTATTAAAGTAATCTTGGTGGTAATCTTCGGCTGGAAAGAACGTATCAAGTTTGGCAATTTGTGTAACAGGTTCGTTGTCCCAGTGACTTTTAGCACGCTTAAGAGCCGCCTCAAAAACTTTCTTTTGAGCTGCATCGACGTAAAACATAGCTGAACGATATTGTGTACCAACGTCGTTCCCTTGCCTGTTGAGTGTGGTTGGATCGTGGATGAGGAAAAACAGGTCAAGAATCGTCTTGGCAGGTATGATCTTCTCGTCGAAGGTAATTTGTACTGCCTCGGCATGTCCTGTAATGCCAGTCGAAACCTGTTCGTATGTCGGGTGATCAATTGCGCCGCCAGCATACCCGCTTACGACCGACTGCATACCCTTTAGTCGACGATACACAGCGTCCAAACACCAGAAACATCCTCCTGCTAACACGTATGTTGTCATACTTCTATTATACTGGACTGATGGACAAAGCGACATTTCAGGAGTTAGTTTGGCAAAAAGGTCGTGAGTTATATCGCGACATGCCATGGCGTCGCAACACTGACCCATACTACGTTCTGGTTAGTGAAGTAATGTTGCAGCAAACGCAGGTCGATCGCGTTATTCCCAAGTTCAGCACATTTATTGAACGGTTTCCTGACGTACAATCACTTGCAGCGTCAACGCTTGATAATGTCTTGAGAGTATGGAGCGGACTCGGCTATAACCGTCGAGCGAAATTCCTCCATGTGGCAGCCAAGACAATAATGAGCGACTATAACGGTGTCATTCCATCAACAGTATCTGAACTTATACGCTTACCTGGCGTCGGGCAAAACACCGCGGGTGCTATCTTGACGTACAGCTTTAATCAGCCAATTGTATTTATCGAAACGAATATTCGCAGTGTGTATTTCCATCATTTCTTCAAAGATAATCACAGCGTAACCGATAGCCAGTTGCGTGAACTTGTCGAAGCAACACTAGATCATGAACATCCGCGCGAGTGGTACCAAGCGCTGATGGATTACGGTGCACAGTTAAAAAAACAAGGTTTGGGGCAGATCAGCAAAAGTATGCATTATAAAAAGCAACCACCGCTTATTGGAAGTATTCGGGAAGTTCGTGGACAGATTGTTCGCCGTCTTGCGCGTTCAGACATGTTGTTACAAAATTTGCGTGATGAGCTTGTAGCCGATGATCGCTTCAACCTCGCGCTAGACGGACTCATCAAAGAGGGGATGGTAGGTCGCACAAACGGTAAACTTCATTTGACCAAATAGCCGTAGGCAGCGATAATAGACCTGATGCGAAAACCTCGTCAAATGATTACTCTTGGCCTGCTCGCGACTGTTTTCATGTCAGTCGTATTGCTATCGACGGCCTCGGCCGAGAATTCTCCCACAACAGAAGCGCAAATAGCGCGTATTCGTTCAAGTTGTGTGACGGCAAAGAATACTCTGAACCAACTTCATGCAAGCGATGCACTACTACGTGTTAACAGAGGTCAAATATACGAATCTATGGCGTCGAAGCTAATGAGTCGATTTAACAGCAGGGTCGAGAGTAATAACTTTAGCGTCAAAGATCTTGCAGCAGTGACCACTAGCTACAACAGTGCGCTGACGAAGTTTCGAGCTGACTATCGTTTGTATGAAGAACAATTATCGTCAGCTATTCGGATAGACTGTCAAAAGGAACCCGTCGCGTTCTATGATGCCGTGGCAAGTGCCAGAACCAAACGTACACAAGTACATGTTGATGTTGTCATACTACACCAATTTATCGATGATTATTCTGCAGAGTTCACGACGTTCAACGATGCATTTATCAAGACTCTCAAGGAAAATAACTCATGAATGACAACGAAGAAGCACCATCAACACCAGACCTGAGCTATTGGGGGCAGCATCGGATCGTGTTGCTGGTTGGCATTAGCGTGACCATAGCACTTGTACTGGTCAGTATCGCTATGGCATTATACGCCAGCAGTGGCGCTGCGCAACTTGATCTTAGTCGACCTGGTTATCACGCTATAAGCAACCAAGCCGTCAGCACAGATACTAGCTTCGAGAACTACCCAGCTTTTGGCAACCTAGACGAAAAGGCAATTAGTGACTTCAAGAAACTGTATGACACACAAGCTGCCAGAGCAAAAGCTGTCGATGCATTTGGTGGCGACCCGCTCAGCCCCGATGCACTCGAGATTAGCGCTCCGTAAATCAGACGGTACTTACATGTTCACGTAGCCAACGGTCAATCGCACCAGCGCCCATACCAATGACAAGTTTGCCGTTAGTACGTGCCTGCTCGATAATGCTCCATAGTTCGTCGTCAAAATCAGCAACATGAACATGGTCTTTGTTGGTAATATCCTTAATCAAATCCTCAGGCTGTAGTATCTCAAGGGTCGGGTCTTCTCGTGACAGGTAGGTCGGCAACCAGTAGACTTCCTCAGCCAACTCAAACTGATCAGTATAGCCACCACCATGCAGCTCATGTTGGCGTATGTTCTGATGAGGTTGGTAAACAAGCACGACATGGTCAGACAATTCACGCGCTAACTGCAAGGTTGCGGCAATTTCAACCGGGTGATGACCATAGTCACTATACAGATTATCTCCGAGTTTTTCGAACCGTCTGTCAGTGCCAGGGAATCGTTCAAGAGCAGCTTGACTATCGTCGTTGGTACCAAGACTTAATCTTTCAACAGCTTTGAGTACGAGTGTTGCATTACGTCGGTTGTGAGATCCTGGGAGTTTAATCGGCAACACTTCGTCGTCGCGCAACGACCACGCGCTTGGCTCGTCTAGGGTAATAAAATCAGCGTCCTTTTGCCATAGTATTGTTGCCTCGGACTGATGAACGAACTGTCGAAACGCATCTGTATAGTCGTCTTCTGTGGGGTAGGTGTCAGGGTGATCATAATCGATTGACGGGATAATCGCCAAGTGAGGTGAAAACAACAAAAAATTACGATCAAACTCATCACATTCGTATACAAAGTACTCACTTGCAGGGTCGTAGTGGCCACTTGGACCAAAAGTTAGGGTAGTTCCAATCGAATAGCTAATCGGCACGTCAAGCTCTTGGAGCGTCCAAATCAACATACCAGTTGTTGTTGTCTTGCCATGAGTGCCGCTTACTGCGATCAATTTCAGCTGTTTTTCCTCGATGAAGTGTGCCAAGTATTCACCTCGTTTGGCTGTTTTGATACCCAGCTGCTTTGCTAGTACAAGCTCCGGGTGATCGTCTTTGATGGCGGGGGTGTAGACAAACCAATCGATAGGGGCCGTCGTGTGGGTTGCTTGCAGGAACGAACCCTCTTGAGGCCCTACGTTGACGTCGATGCCGTCGAGCCTCAGTTTATTGGTCATCAGACCTTCTTCGACATCTGATCCGAACACGTTGTAGCCAGCATCTCGTGCGATTTTAGCTAGTGGTCCCATGCCAACACCACCAAGGCCGGAAAAGAAAATATTCATACGACAAGTATATCACTCTAGGTTCTACCCCTATGATATACTAGGCATATATTTGAAGTGGGGTGCGTGGGTGGCAGACAATAGGCGAGTACGACAGAGCATTAAACAGTTGCAAAGGGTTAAAACCTGGCAACTAGTTATTCTGTTGATCCTAGCGAGCTTTCTCGCCGCCACTTTTTTGCGTCTTAATAACATCGGTATGATTGAACGGCGAAACGCTGTACTATCAGCCGACGATGCTGGAGATAGCGAAGTTACCATCAATAGATTGTATGATTTACAACGGTATGTCTCTGCCCATATGAACACAGACATGGGGAAGGGCGTATATCTCGAAGCGAGCTACAAGCGTGACGTTCAAGCCGCTTATGACAAGGCTTCGGTCGATAGCAATCCGAACGGCAATATTTATAAAAAAGCGCAGGAAGTCTGTGCACCAAAATTCTCGCGTTGGTCGACCGCTTATGTGCAGTGTACCACTAGTGAATTGGCCAAATACCCTGCCGCTAACGACCTAGTAAGTGCCGTTTCCTTGCCCCGGGCTGATAACTACCTTCATGTGTTTGCGTCGCCCCTTTGGTCGCCTGATTTTGCAGGCTGGTCACTACTAGTATGCTTCGCCATACTGCTTATGATCATCGTGCGCTTAGTGAGTCTACTGGTGCTACGCCTTATCCTTCACTACCACTATAAGGGCGCCTAAATATTGACACGGCGACTTGCAGGCTGTACTCTAACTCTCGTATAGCACTAACAGGAGGAGAATCTTAATGGCTTACAGTCACAAAAATTCAAAGGGAGTTACTTACTACTTGCACAGCACCGAAGTTACACTTCGTGGTGGCAAGCCACAAACTATCTACTTTTTCGCAAAGGTAGAGAAGAACGCAAAGGGCCAACCAGTTGACCTACCTGCAGACCGTGAAGTCAAAGAAAACCCACGAAATGGTTTCTTGACTGTTTCTAAGAAAAAATAGTTTCTTAATAAACAAGAGACTTGCACCATAAGCGCGTTTGGTAGTATAGTAATACCCAAACAAACAGGTGCCAAATTACCCCCTCCCCAGGGGGTAATTTTGTTGGCGCAGCTGTCATCTCAGATTAATACCAAGTACCTAACGGGGGCTACCGTCTTAATCGCCAAGCACTCGTATCGACAACCTTTGCAAGGCCAGGCCTTGCAAAGGTGTTGGATTTATTGCTCAATCTGTTGCAAGGCCTGGCCTTGCAACAGAATTCGACGATTTTCGTGGCTTGATTGCACCTTGGTCATCCAGTACAATAGGGCAATATGACAATGATGGTAGAGGTCAAAAACCTCAGAAAGCGCTACGGCGACAAACAGGCGGTAGACGGGGTAAGCTTTTCGGTCAAAAAAGGCGAGATATTTGGTATTTTGGGTCCGAACGGCGCTGGTAAAACCACAACACTCGAAATGATGGAAACATTACGCCCGATTGACGAAGGGACCGTCGTTATTGACGGTGTCGACGTCGCTAAAAGTCCCGACGCGATTAAGTATATGATTGGTGTCCAGCCACAAACACCTGCTTTTCAAGACAAAACAAAGCTCACCGAAGTAATTGAAATGTTTGCCGCCGCTTATGGCGAAAAAGTTGATGCGATGGCGTTCTTGCGAGATGTCGACCTCGAAGAAAAGGCGAATAGTTACGTCGAGAGCTTATCTGGCGGTCAAAAACAGCGTCTCAGCATCACTACAGCGCTCGTCCACGGTCCTAAAGTCTTTTTCCTTGATGAGCCCACAACTGGTCTTGATCCTCAAGCACGACGCAATTTGTGGGGTCTAATCGAAAAAGTGCGTGATCGGGGTATCAGCGTTATTATGACGACCCACTACATGGACGAAGCTGAAGTACTGTGTGATCGGATTGCCGTCATGGATAATGGCAAGATTGTCGCGATTGACACACCTAAAAACCTCATCAAACAGCTCCTCAAACGTGGCTTCAAAAAAGAGCAACACGTCGAGCAAGCCAACCTAGAAGACGTCTTTATCGATCTGACAGGTAAAGATTTGAAAGAGGGCGTGTAATGAAACGATCATTATTCACTGTTTGGACGTTCGTACGTATCAATACCAAGCGTTTCTTTCGCGATCGTCTAGCACTTTTCTTTACGATTGGCTTTCCCCTTATCTTCTTGTTCGTTTTTGGCGGTCTCAACAGTGGTAGCGGTAACGTTTCGTTCAATGTTGCAGTTATTAATCACTCTGATAGCGAGTTCTCCAAGACGTTTACCAAGCAACTGGCAGATAGCGATATTCTCAAGGTAAACGAAGAAGTCACCACTCTCGACCAAGCCAAAGAAAAAATGACCAGGTCCGAACTGGACGCTGTTATTGAGTTGCCTACAACCTTTGGTGATATTGCCTCGGATGCCACCTATCCCAGTGGTGAAGCGAATGTTATCTACACCCAAAACAACCAGCAATCTGCCACAGCTCTGACGTCGATCCTCGACGCTCAGTTCAAGGCAATTAACGGCAAGTTTGTCACTAGCGTGACGCCGTTCACAGTCAAGAGCGAGCAGCTGAACGAACGCAGTCTGTCACCGTTTGATTACACCTTCGCAGGTTTGCTTGGGTTTGCGATTATTGGTATGGGTATTTTTGGTCCAGTCAATGTGTTTCCAGAGCTTAAAAAGATGGGAATTTTGCGACGTCTCAGCACGACACCCCTAAAAGTTTGGCAGTATTTCCTCTCGACGATGATTGGTCAGGCAGTTATTGGCTTGCTCGCACTCGGCATCATGTTTGCCGTTGCGATCGGTGTATTCCACCTGCAAGTAGTGGGGAATTGGTTTGAACTTGCGCTCTTTATTATCTTTGGCATCATTACAATCCTTGGTATCGGGCTCGCTCTTGGTGGTTGGGCTAAAAACGAACGTCAAGCTGCACCTCTAACGAATATCATCGTGTTTCCAATGATGTTTCTGTCTGGTACGTTCTTCCCGCGTTTCTTGATGCCAGAATGGTTGCAAAATATCTCAGCATTTCTGCCTCTCACGCCAATCATTGACGGTATCCGTCTGATCGCGACCGAGGGCAAACATTTTATTGATCTGTTGCCGCAAATCGGTCTGATTGGCGCGTGGCTAGTGATCATTTACTTCATTGCCTTCAAAGTCTTCCGCTGGGAGTAGATTGACTATTCATTCTGCTTGTGCTATAGTATATAAAACCTATGACCTTTCTGCCACCAGATTCAGGCGTAAACGAGAAAGCCATATCGGCAGCCTACGCTATTCAACTCGCACAACAAGCCCCGTTGCACCCTGCTGAGGCTTCAGCTCCGCTAGCGTCTGACGAACCTGGTGATATAGCAGCGATGCAGCGCGTCCAAGACACCACGCCTGGGATCCTAGAGCCCGAAACGCCGCCAACCGCACCGATTCAGTTACCTGCTGAGAGAATTCGCCGTCGCATGGCAGGAGTGGTACCTGGTCAAGAGTACAGAGATAAAGCAGTGCAAACAGTTGATCCCAAAGGGCAACTGAAGCTTATTGTGACCCTTACGATGGCGCGTATACGCGAGGAGGTTCGTAATAACTCTGGAACTGACCCATTCAAGATTGTTCAATCTATGATCAATGACCCTGGTGTCGATACAGAAGACATACGTTTTCTTAATGATTATGTCCGGCATCTTCAGCAGGATGAAACATTATCTGCGCCACCTCGCCACCGAGCACGCAAGTAATCGGCGATCGGGCGGCATATAAGATTGCTTTTTAATACTGATTATGCTATAATATAAGAGTAATGGCAAAATCAGCACGTGCACGAGCGTTTGAAGCCGAACATGGCGCACCCCCTAAACCTTTAGGGCGTTTTAGTGTAGTGGTACCGAGCTCTTCTGATAAATTGTTTGATTATGTTGATACGACCGAACCTCAATTTCTACAAGCACCTGACATAGAGCCCCAAACAGCTGAACCTGAAATACGAATAGAAGGTACAAAGATTGGCACAAGAGGCGGTAATCTGGCAAGTACAGCACTCCAAAATATTATGGATTCGTTCAATGCTGCCAGTAGAAAAAAAGGCGTGGATACTATTGGTGACGCTGTGGTTGATGATAGATTCAGTACACATTATGGTGGCCGCCAGCATAGCCTCCCGCACATAGTTGGTGAGTTCATGGATGGTAAAGCCCGACCCGCTAGCCTCAGAGAAAAAGATCCACTTGATCCTAGTAAGTCGCCAAAACACGACAAAGATCTAGACGTTCTTAATAACACAGAGTTAAAGCGCGCCGAAGGCTGGGACGAAGAGATAATTGCTGCTGAAAAAGCCGAGATTAGAGACTGGTTGCTAGCGAACTATGGGGCAGGAGCAATACAAAAAGTTGCGTATCCGTACGGTCCTGCTCTTGAACATAAGGTCACACACGTGGATCGTGAAAAGCTTGTGAGTCGTATACGTCGCCTCGAAAAGGAAGCCAAACGTATAGCTAGTGGTGAAGTTGAGTGGTTTTTCCCCGTACCTCCTAATGACGAAGAACCTTTATCTCAGGAAGAGCTAGAGATGCATGAAGAGAAGGAAGTCATATAGTGACCACTCCAGACAAGCCGTCAGAAACAACAAATAACGTCGAGCAATCCAAAGCGAAGAGTATTACCGTAGCAGTGTTAGACGCTGGTATATTACCTCATAGTACGAATGAACGTGACCATGCCTATGCTTTACTAAGGCCTGCATACAATATTCAGGGAGGTAAGTCATATACTGAACGAATCGCTAATTTTCATGGCAACAATGTCATTTTAGGTCTCCCCGCTGAAATTACTCTTGGTGCACAACTGGGGTACGAAAGTGAAGGTCGTAAAGCATTACGTAAGCGCTTGATTCAAGAACAACGAGATGGTGTCATGCGGACAGTTGCTGACCATATGATGAATTATGTAGAGGATGCTCAAAAGAATATTGATGCATTACTTCATTTAGATGTTGCCACTGAAGGGTTTGCTAAAACACAACCGCTCGGTCCATTGCTCTCTGGCGATACACGACCCGAAATTCAACGTGCAGTTGCTGTACTGACTCGATTATACGAAACACAGGAGTATGCGACACGGCCAGCCGCACAAAAGAGTCGTATGAATGCTGATCTTATCAAGGATATGGAAAAAGATGCGATTCCGGATC
>CAZDKN010000008.1:0-13741 GCA_964506065.1 uncultured Saccharimonas sp. (SeqCode)
ACGTTCCAACAAACGCTAATTACGCTAAACAACTTGCTACTGAAGCTGTTGGCAAGACGGCAGTATTTTACGGGGGAACACTAACCGCGCCAGTTGCGTACAAGTGGAAGATTAGTTGGAACGAGAACGCCAAGAATGTTGCGTTTTGGAATGAGTATTCTGAGTTTAATCACAATGAATTTATGGGTTGGGCGTCACATCCCGTTGAAAAGCCATTTGCAGTGTTTGACTTGATTAGTGACTTGGAACACCCACAAATTCTGAAACGATTTGAAATATCAGACAGATTGCTTAGTGGCAAACGACCCAAAGCAACGATAATTAATCTTGCTGGCGACACCGCGATTAAGCAGTTGCTGTGGGGCAGCATACTGGCTGATTTTGCCAGTATTTACGTTGCGATACTCAATAACATTGATCCAACACCAGTCGGTTTGATTGAGAAGTTAAAAAAAGAACTCGTCTAAGTCGAGGTAGAACGGGTCCTGTCGCTCGGTCCGCCCCTATTTTCGCTGGATTACCAATCTCAAAAGAAGGGGTAAATCTGATGACAGGACCCGAGGATTGGCTACTAATTATACTCTCGAAGCGAGTCGATTGGATTTTTGCGAGCTGCTCTGAAGGCTGGGTAGAGTCCAAAGAATGTACCGACAATGAGCGAAATAAATAAGGCAACACCTGCGATTTCCCAGTTAAGTACGGGGTCAAACGTCAGGAACGTACTGATACCAAACGCTAATATATAACCAAGTATGTATCCGCTAATACCGCCACCGATACCAATTGCTAGTGATTCGATGATGAATTGAGACGCAATATCGGCGTTGGTAGCACCAAGGGCTTTGCGAATGCCAATTTCACGCGTTCGTTCAGCCACGCTGACTAGCATGATATTCATGATACCGATTCCACCAACGAGCAGAGATATACCTGCCACGGCTGCGCTCACGCCCGCAATAGCGTAAAAGAGCCGACTAGTGGGTTGAGAGATTTGATCACCCGATAGAATCGAAAAATCGTGTTCGTTATTGTGCGCTGCAAGCAGTAGCTTGTTGGTATCAATAATAATCTGGTCGAGATGCGAGACAGAGTCACTCTGAATGTTAATTTGTTGAATCTGAGCAACATTTTGGTTCAGCAGCTTGCCACTTGCGAGCGATATAATAACGGCGTTGTCGAAGTCCACTTGGTTGTAATTGATAGGATCGTCTATGCGCTTTAACACACCAATGACAGTAAAAGATTTGCCGCGGATAGTGAGCGTTTTGCCGATGGAATGCTCAGTACCGAATATATTAATTGATAGTTGTGTACCGATAACTGCAGTGTCGGGATTGATGGTGTTATCAATAAATTGACCAGAGCGTATCTGTAGGTCGCTAATTGGCGCCAGTTCAGGCGTGGTAGCGACGATAGGTGTGTTGGCTGGCGCCGTTTGATCAGCTTTGACGCTGCCGCTCAGGATCATAAGTGGGGCGACAGCCGAGACGTGCTCTGTATCTCTGATGAGGGCAACATCTCTCTCGGTGAGGGTGCTAGCAGCAAAACTACGTTGCACCTTTACGTCGGTGAGTTCAGATAGCGGGTCGTCATGAGATACGCCTGGGCGAATAACGGCGATGTTACCCCCGAGTGCATCGACTTGATCGCTGACGACTTTACTCGCTCCGGCGCTAAGCGCCAGAATAGTAGTGATACTAGCGACGCCGATCGTGACGCCGAGCATTGTAAGGTTACTGCGCATACGGTTACTGCGAAGTGACTGATAGGCGTTTTGGACATGATTTAGGAGAAGAAAGCGCATGCTAGGTTATCTCCTTTTTCTTGCGAGTTGTTGGCTTTTTACGCTTTTTCTTGGGTCCAAGTGGTCGTTTTGGAGCGATTTCCACCAGTGGTGGCAGTACCATCGTATCCGTATCCACATGTCCGTCGATCATAGTGATGACGCGGCTGGCGTAGCTAGTGAGACGAGGGTTGTGAGTGACCATAATAATCGTATTACCACGTTTGTGCAGGTCAGAGAGTTCTTCCATGATTAGGTGACTGGAACGCGAGTCGAGATTGCCTGTCGGCTCATCTGCCAGAATAATCGAAGGCTCGTTTACGAGCGCACGGGCAATAGCAACGCGTTGCATTTGACCACCCGATAACTGATACGGCATATAATATTCACGTTCGCCTAAGTGGAAGTTATGTAGCATGTCACTGGCAAGCTGTAGGCGTTTCGTACGAGCAATTCCTTTGTAGGTGAGTGGAAGCGCAACGTTTTCGATCACGTTCAAGCGTGAAATAAGGTTGAAGCTTTGAAAAATAAAGCCGATTTGGCGAGAGCGAATGCGTGCTTGGCGTCGAGGTCCTATTGTACTGACTTCTTGTCCGTCTAGTTTGTATTCGCCTTCGGTCGTTCGATCAAGTAGACCGAGAATGTTCAGGAGCGTTGTTTTGCCGCAGCCGCTTGGTCCCATAATTGCGATGAACTCGCCTTTTTTGATGGTGAGATCCATACCGTCGAGCGCATAGTGTTCGGCATCACCAATACCAAACCTTTTTTTGAGGCCGCGCAGTTCAATAACTGGTGGAAGTTTTGGTTTTGCCATCACTTTGATTATGGGCGCTGATTTGACATTGGGCAACTGTCATTATGGCGTGATTTATACAACCGTTACGTTAGCATGGTGCACTTTTAGTGAAAGAAGACTCATTTGGGTTTCACGAGGAGCCTCGGTGTATGATAAGATAATTAGGGTTTTTCCTTATAATTTTTGTAAGGAATTGTGTGATACAAGCCCCGATAACTTAATAATAACGGGGGACAGAGTATGGATCACATTCTAAGTGTCGATCAGTTTGATCGACCAGCGCTTGAAGATTTATTTAAGCGAGCTGACGCAATGCGCGAACTAGTCAAAAAGGATGGGGGCGACGCGCGGCTTGCTCATCACGTTACTGCTAATCTTTTTTACGAACCGTCAACACGGACCAGCAGCTCGTTCGCTGCTGCTATGTACCGCCTAGGTGGACAGGTGATCTCTATCAACGACGTGCAGTATTCATCAGTTGCAAAGGGCGAAACGCTCGAAGATACCGTTCGTACACTTGGTCAGTACGCTGACTTAATTGTCTTGCGTCACCCCGAAGTCGGTGCCAGTGCAGCAGCGGCAGCCGTTTCAAATGTGCCAATTGTTAACGCGGGTGACGGTATTGGTGAACACCCAACTCAAGCCTTGCTTGACCTGTACACGATTCTTAGCGAGTTCGGAAAAGTTGATGGCCTTACAATCACATTAGTCGGTGACCTCAAAAACGGACGCACCGTTCACTCACTTGCCAAGCTGTTGAATCAGTTTGACGTGACGCTTAGATTTGTTGCACCGGAAAGTTTGATGTTCCCTGATGAGCTTGCAAAGGAGTTAACCAACAAGTTCACTTCATCAGAAAAACTCGAAGACACACTAAAGGACACTGATATTCTATACGTTACGCGAGTTCAAAAGGAACGTTTTGCTACTCTAGCAGCATATGAAGCGGTCAAAAACAGCTATGTGATTACTAACGATACGTTAGCGACTATGCAAGCCAGTGCGCGGATTATGCACCCATTACCACGTGTCGGTGAGATTGCTCCAGAAGTTGACTCAGATCCTCGTGCAGCCTACTTTCGTCAGGTTGAAAGCGGGTTATATATTCGTATGGCGCTCTTTGACATGTTGATCAAACGATAGAGTCGGCGCACTATTTATCAAGAATTGTCTGCAGTAGTTGCCGGGCTTCTGCTAGTGAGATAACCGTGTAGGTGGGTTCTTGGTCTTTGTTTTCAGGTGTTTCGTCGGTAAATTTTCCTTGCCTTACCCAAACTGTTCGGCAACCAAGCGCATTACCAACCGCCAGTTCAGAACGAACTCTGTCGCCAATGAAAACAGTTTGGTCTGGTCCTTCTTTTTCGACCACTTCCTCAAAAAGCTCTTTGTCTTTGGTGCCTTCGCGAAATGCAATATGATTAAAATAGTCTTTGACTCCAAGGCGCTCAACTTCGTCATACATGTCGGTATCACCCTTGCCCACAACAGCAAGGTATAGACCTTTATCCTTTAAAAAGGAGAGGATGTCTAAAGCACCGTCAATAAGTTGTCTTTCTTCTGGGCTGTAGAGGGTACGTTTCCAGTCAAAAATGATTGTCTTCATAAGGTCAATATCTCAAATCACATCTCAAAAAGCAAATTATGTGCTGACTGCAGTATTAATACTGGTAGAAGAGGCGTGAATAAAATCAGTATTTTCACAACCTGTTGCCTTGATAGCGACCAGCTCGCCAGTACTTTGTCCGTTAGCCGCAAAGTAAGGAGTCAGACGAATGCGTGCTGACATAGGAATGTTTTGTCCTTCGTGGGTGTAATTCATGCTGCGGGTCGCGGCCTTATGGAAAGCTTGGATGACATGCAGGGAGGTTTTGTCTGCCTGAGCAGTGCGTAGCAGCTCTTCGTCGACCGCTACGCTTTTTTTACCAAGAAAGTGTACACCTTCGGACCAAGAACTATTAGCAGAAAAACCAGATGACTTTAACACAAAAGCACGCTTACTGCGGGAAAGCTTCACAAGGTCAATGGACGATTCGTATTGGTTCGGCAGGCCAAGAGCAAAGTGTGCTTCTTGTCCAACAACCCAGGTTGGTGGAATAACCTCGCGCAGGTGGTCGTACGAAGCGTCCCCTAGTTGCGAACGTAACTGCCTTTCGAATCGTTTATCCCAAATGAGCGACAAGACAGCTTTTTCTTCTAGATGAGGAGTTGGTGACGGCAGCAAACTACTGTCGCTCGAAAGGTTTGCGTCCAACAAGAGTCTTACGCCTGGATCGGTGTCGTACTCAGAAAGGTAAAATCCACGATATATACTTGCTGGTTCTGTCTTAGTAGTCTCCTCGACAGTTTTAGCAGCCCAACGTCTTTCGTTGCCAGAAAAAACGTTATCGGCAAGAAACGCCATTTGACCCGCGTATGCCTGGGTCTTTTGGCTGTGTACAAGAGACCCCTCAACGGGTGTTGTTGCTTGAACATGTTCGGTAAGGGCGTCACCAGCAACCATTGTCTCGAATCCTGCATCTTGGTAGCCACGGTTTAGTACTTCTGCAAGCGCCAGTCCAAAAGGGGATGTCTCGACTTCACAAATTGAAAATCCATTTTCTGTAATGATCATGTCTGGACGGACAAATAGGTACTGGGCAGGATGATCAGCTAAAAATATCTCAGGCTTACCTGTATCGAGTAACTCTCGAACTTCATCGTTAGTACGATATAGTTCGTCTGCGGCCAAGAAAAAACTCGTAATATCTTTTCCGATGATATCAACTTCCTTTGTTTGCTCTGGGCTCAGCTGCAGTGGTGTGGGCGAAACTCGAAAAGGAATTTTTTCACCAGTATCGTACTCGGCTCGCCTGGCACTGTAAATAGTATGATCGCCAACTATTGATTCAAGTCTTTCTCTCATGATTCTAGCTGCCTCAAGTAGTTACCCAGCGATGATGGTGTATCAAACCTAATTATTCGATCGTCCGACAAGTCAACACTGTTGCCTCCAACGAACAGTTTTCCTCCGACAGGAAGCTCGAGCATCGATTTGTCGTTATGATCGTTACCTGCGACCATAATTTCGTCCAGCGATACTCCTGTGAACTCGGCGATATCGAGGACTCCTTGGCCTTTGTTAATGCCTGCGTTAAGAACGTTGAGCTCGCCTTCGTTTATTTCGACGTTTGCGCCTTGGAACGCTTCAGCCAGAGCAATATCTTGAGGCTTAACAATCACCATGCAGGCCTCGTCTTCTGCCATTCTCTTTTCAAGGTCAGCAACTGTGTCGGTATGTAATTCGTCAAAGTCACCATGTCGCTTCGTAAACGACGAGGGAACATTACCTGTGGGTGTCCAGAGTGAAATACCGCGTCTGCTGTCGCGGGGATAGTATGCGGCGAACTCGATATCGCTTTGTTGCGCCGATAGGATGTCTAGCGTACTTGTTCGAACGTCAGAGGATAACGTGTGATAAATTAAGTTTTTGCCGTCTAGCGTAGAGAGTCGACCGCCATTTTCCACACTGACGGGCATACCAGGTGATACAACAGTGGGTAGCGCTTCTCCGAGCAGTTCTTTTGCTCTGACAACTCCTCGCCCTGTGGCAACGGTTGTGCGTAGTCCTCTACGGCCCATTTCTTTGAAAGCTTCAGTAATTTGTTTTGGCACACCTTCTCGATCCTGGATGGTTCCATTGATATCGAAGATGCCGATACTGATTTTATCTACTTCTCTCATGGGAAGTAGATGATTATCTACCATATGGTTTCATATGTCAACAGGTAATGTAAAATTATCGGACTGCTATAATGAGAGGTAATGGAGAGGTGGCCGAGTGGTTGAAGGCGCACGCTTGGAAAGCGTGTGTGCCAGCAATGGTACCGCAGGTTCGAATCCTGTTCTCTCCGCCAAATTGATTTTTGTTATATGATAAACCTATGAAGATGTTATTTGTACGTCACGGTAAAAGTATGGCTAATGCTGCCGGCACCATTGGTGTCCCAGATACACCTCTGGCGGAAGAGGGATTGGAGCAGGCACGCGTAACAGGACAAGACCTGAGGGGTCAAAACGTCACGACTATTGTCTGTTCGCCATTCATACGCGCACAGCAAACAGCGGAAATAATCGCTGGGGAGCTTGGCGTTGAGCTAAAAGACATAGTTATTATCGACGAACTCCACGAACGACGCATGGGCGAACTAGAGGGTCGACCAAAGACGCATGAGAATGTATTTTTTGCTGAGAACGACACCGATTTTGGGTTTGAATCTCAAGCTGATCTCATCGCGCGGCTCGAAGTTGCCTTGGGTAAAGTGAAGGAAATAGCTACAAAAACATCAGGAGCGACAGTGGTTGTAGGGCATGCGGTTTCTGGTCTCTATCTTTTGCAAGTAGCGAAAGGAAAGCGTACGTTTCAGGACTTCGAACCAGCTGACCAGCTCAGTAATGCAGAATTTGTTGAAGTAGAGATAGCTTGAATTTTCTGAAGTTCTGACGCTATAGATGATTCAACAACTCTTGTTGCAGTGAGGTGAAGTCTGTATAGACAATCCCATTGATACCAAGAGCTTGTGCGGCCAAAACGTTTTCTTCTCGATCATCAACGAACAAGATTTCGGTCGGATCAACACCTGCTTTTTCAATTGCAATCTGGAATATGCGCGGGTCAGGTTTAACCACGCCTAGCTCGGACGATATGAGCGTGATGTCGAATAACGCTAGTTGCTGCGACATAATCCTATAAATAATTGTGGTAGTGATGTTGGTCAGCAGTCCAATGGTGTATTTGCTTTTGAGTTCGTCTTGTATGTAGTCAAGGAGTTGGTGATTAAGTTCTGGCGCGTTGTTGATATCCATCCAAATATCCTCTTTACTCGCACCTGTACGTTCACTCAGCTGGCGAATGAGTTCGTCTTCGCTGAGGGTGCCAAGGTCAAGGTCAGTGAGCTTATCTACCCATGTTTGGCGCTCGATCTCGTCGTCAATATACTTATCGAATATTTTTACCAATATAGGGCTCGAAAGAACACCGAAGCAGTCAAAATATATTACTTTCATGAATATGCCAATCGTACCATACGGCGCATTACTTATTGGAATAATTTTTGTAGCTGTTGAAAGTCACGCTTTAGCGAAGCCGTGTCGTCTGTGATGCTACCAATAAATCCGTCTTTTCGGGGTGCCGCGACGTCGCGGACGATACGAAACAACAATATAACTTTCGGTGTATTAACAGCGTCGGACAGTCGCTGCAGTTTGTCGACGTAGGTCTTGACGGCTCGCCGCTGCACTTTAGTTTGGGCGGGACTGACGGTACGAATTACTAACCACAGTATAGTGAGAACTGCAGCAACAATACAAAGTACCATAACAACAGGGATGAGCAGCAGTAGCCACCAGGTGCTGAGGGTGCCAAGTAGCAAGACACCAACAACCATTACGGTGAGTAGAATGCTAGCAACAATTGCGATAGGGTAGAGTAGGCGTCGGGCGAACTCGGTACCAATGCAGCGGATAACGGTAATTGTCGGACTCATACCTCTATTATACCTGGTTGTAGGGTTATCGCTCTATGACACACCACATATAGCGTTGTAAATAACAAACACCACACTATCCACAAGTTCTAAGGTGTTAATTCATACCATTTATGCTTGTGGTGAAAAAAACATACAAAAAGGCTTGAAAAACTATATATGGGGGCATATAGTCATACACAAGCACTACATATGTAGTACTGACATCAAAATACACATTTAGCAAGAGGCAACAACGGTCGTTTCGATCTTCCTCTTGTATGTGCGCCTGGGGAGGTGACGTTTGGTGTCTATGAGTAAGGTAACCATAACAAAAAGGATACAGGGGATATGAGCACCATTTCAGTCGTTAAGCGCGATGGCACACGCGAGGAATTTAACGCCAACAAAATCAACTTGGCACTTGTCAAAGCGACTGAAGGTCTGCCAGATCAGATTAGTAAGGTCGTCCAAGTTGCGACCGAGCTTCAGCTGACCCTGTTTGACGGTATTACCAGTGAGCAGCTTGATGAAGCAGTGATCCATACAGCACTGCAAAACGTCAAAGATGATCCAGACTTTGACATCATCGCAGCGAGGTTGCTGCTCAAGAATATCTACAAGAATATCCTTGGTGATTACGAAAACGACGCCGAACTCAAGAAACTGCATGCACAAAAATTTGCTGAATACTTAAAGCAGGGTGTTGCCGACGGTCTACTTGACGAACGAATGAACGGCAAAGTATTTGATATCAAGAAACTGGCCGCAGCACTTGATCCTAGCAGAGACAACCTTAGTAAATATCTTGGTGTTGTGACGAACAAAAACCGTTACGCTCTGCGTAAACAAAGTGGTGAACCGATTGAAGTACCTCAGTTTACGCACATGCGAATTGCTATGGGGCTTAGCTTTAACGCCGAGGACCCAACTGCTTGTGCGCTCGACTTTTACGACCACATGAGCGCGCTAGACTATGTCCCTGGCGGATCAACTCGCGTAAATGCTGGTGGATCATTCCCGCAGCTTTCAAACTGCTTCTTAATTGATGTGCAAGATGACATGGACTCAATCGCCAAAGGCGTGCGTGATGTGATGTGGATTGCCAAGGGCACCGGTGGTATCGGTATTTCACTCAACAAGCTTCGTTCAGCTGGAAGCCCAGTCAAGACAACGAACACTGAATCAACTGGTCCAATTCCATTCATGAAAATGATCGACACAGCACTATTTGCTGTCAGCCGTAAGGGTAAAAAAGCAGGTGCAGCCGCTCTTTATATGGAGAACTGGCATGTTAATTTCCCTCAGTTTTTGGACTTGAAGCAAAACTCAGGTGATCCGTATTTGCGTACGCGACTGGCTAATACTGCAGTGTTCATCAGTGATGAGTTCATGCGACGAGTTGATAACGATGAAGACTGGTATTTGTTTGACCCAGCCGAAGTAAAAGACCTGTCAGAACTATACGGTGCAGAGTTCAGCGCTCGTTATATCGAGTACACCAAAAAAGCTGATCGTGGCGAAATGCGTGAAGTCATCAAGACCAAGGCTCGCGAGCAATTCCGCCAGATCTTGATTACCTTACAGGCGACAAGTCATCCATGGCTAACCTGGAAGGACACGATCAATGTCCGCGCGCTGAACAACAACACCAGCACGATTCACTTGTCTAACTTGTGTACAGAAATTACCCTGCCACAGGACAAAGACAACACTGCAGTTTGTAACTTGGTGAGCATCAACTTGTCTGCGCACTTGAACGCTGACAAAACGTGGGACTGGGACCGTCTGAGCGCCAGTACACGAAGTGCGATTCGCCAATTAGACAACTTGGTTGATATTACTAACACGCCAGTTCCAGAGGCTATGAACAGCAACACACAAAACCGTGCATTAGGGCTAGGTGTCATGGGCTTTACTGATGTGATTGAAAAGCTTGGCTACAGCTACGACAGTGAAGAAGCCTACGATTTGATCGACCAGTTAACTGAATTTGTTAGCTACAACGCGATTGATGAGTCAGCTGAACTTGCCAAGAAATACGGAGCATACCCAACATTCAAGGGAAGCGGTTGGAGCGAAGGAATCTTGCCAATTGATACTATCGATATCTTGGCCAAAGACCGCAAAGTCAAAGTTGAAGTGAACCGCAAAACACGCCTTGACTGGGAAAAGCTTCGTGCCAAGGTTAAAAAAGGCATGCGCAACGCAACACTGATGGCAATTGCGCCAACAGCTAACATTGCACACATTGCAGGGACAACGCCAGGTCTTGATCCACAGTTTGCTCAGATCTTTAGTCGCGCAACGCTCAACGGTAAGTTCCTCGAAGTGAACGTTAACCTGGTGAACGACCTCAAGAATTTGGGCATCTGGGACGAAGTCAAAGAAGATGTTCTGCGCCTGCAAGGTGATGTTCAAAAGATTGACGCTATTCCACAGCGAGTAAAAGATGTATACAAAACAAGCTTCCAGTTGAGCCCGTACTCGTTTATTGAAGTTGCAGCTCGAGCCCAAAAATGGGTCGACCAAGCAATCAGCCGTAACATGTATCTTGAAACTCGTGATATTGACGACATGGTCGCAATTTACTCAACTGCCTGGAAGCGAGGCCTCAAAACAACCTACTACTTACATGTCAAACCTCGTCACAGCGCCGAACAAAGTACTGTCAAAGTCAACAAAGCAGAGACAAGCGGCGCGACAAGAAAGACAGGATTTGGCTTCACCAAAGCGAAACAAGAGGTGGGAGTATGACAGGATAAAATGACCATTCAACTGAAACAAAATAATAAAACAGTACATAGGGGATAAAACAATGAACGCATCAACAATCATCAACGACAATATGTCACTAGAAGAGAAACTAGCAGCAATCGACCAAGCAATGGCGAACGCTCAGGCGCAAGCGAACGATGACGCTGCCGCTCAGGGAATGACAGCTGCACCACTCGACCCACAAGATTTACTAATGTGCGAAGGCTGCCAGTAGCCAAAGAAAGGGATTACAATGTCAGGAATATTAGGAACCGGAATCCAAGACGGGCTACTGCTCAAACCCGTTCATTACCCATGGGCAATGGACTTATATAATCAAGCTGTTGCTAACACGTGGTTTCCAAACGAAATTCAACTAGGTCAGGATCTTTCAGATTGGAAGAAAATGACCGAAGAAGAACGTCACGCTGTGACTTTCCTGATGAGCTACTTTAACCCGAACGAGCTACTGGTTAACAAGGCATTGGCCTTTGGCGTATACCCCTACGTCAATGCTGCTGAATGTCACTTGTACTTGGCAAAACAGATGTGGGAAGAAGCCAACCACTGCATGAGCTTTGAATACGTGTTAGAGACGTTCCCAATTGATCGTGATACGGCGTATTCTGCACATGTTGAAACTCCATCAATGGCGCGTAAAGAAGAATTTGAAACAAAGTTCATCAAGCGCATGACCGAGCAAACTCTTGATATTACTACGACGGAAGGTAAAAAAGACTTCGTCCGCAACTTGATTGCATACAACGTTATCCTCGAAGGTATTTGGTTTTACAGCGGATTCATGGTGGCGCTAAGCTTCCGTCAGCGTAATTTGCTGCGAAACTTCGGGTCATTGATTGACTGGGTTGTTCGTGATGAATCACTGCACTTGAAGTTTGGTATCAACTTGATCCTAACAGTTCTAGAAGAAAATGAAGACCTGCAAACAGAAGAATTCGCCGATGAGATTCGCCAAATGATTCTTGATGGCGTTGAAATGGAAGAGGCTTACAACCGCGACTTACTACCGAACGGTATTCTAGGATTAAATAGCGACTACATTAACCAGTATGTGAAGTACTTGGCCGACAGGCGCCTTGAAGAGCTTGGCTTTGAACCCCACTACAAGGTATCAAACCCTGCTAAATGGATGGCGGCAGCAAACGACACGTTGCAGTTGGTTAACTTTTTTGAGAGCACCAACACAAGCTACGAAGTGAACGCTGGTTCTGGTACGAAGAGCGAATAGCCATGAAGATAACGATCTGCGGCTCAATGACTCACGAGTCATTGATGTCGCAGTGGGCGAAGCGCCTCAGTGAATCTGGATATGAGGTCGCTATGCCTAATCTTAATGACGAACGAGCATACACCGGTGACTCAATAAAAAACGCTGCTTTAAAACGCGGTCTGATAGACAAACACTTTCGTAAGATAGACGACTCAGACGCAATCTTGGTTGTTAATGATACTAAAAACGACGTCAAGAACTACATAGGTGGCAATACACTGATCGAGATAGCCTATGCGTACGCACAAGGTTTGGAAATATTCTTGCTCAACCCTGTGCCCGAGGTGTCGTATCGCGATGAAATCGATGGCATGCACCCCATTGTGATACATAACGACATCAATAACATTAACGATTACTTTGCCGCACTTCCGCTTGTGATGGTGAGTTCGGAGAGCGTACTAAAACATCGATCGGTCAGTCGCGGTCTACGTCGTGCTGGGGTCAGGGTAAAAATCGACGGTATAAAGGTCGAATCTGGGGTTAACGAACAGCCGCGTAGTATCGATGAAGCATACGAAGGTGCGTTAAATCGGCAGCAAACCTTGCTACAGCTCGTTCAAAAGCGTGACGACGTCGACTATATCGCTACTATTGAAAGCGGCTACCATCAAGCGCACAAAAACCACAATGGGTTTGGCTGCACCGTTGTTGTCATTGAGCGAAAAGGAGGAACGCGCAAGGTTGGCATCGACCTCGACGTTGAATTTCCAAAGTCAATGACAGACAAAGTTCCCTCAAAGTATCCCGACGTCGGTGTATTGGTTCAAAAAGAATACGGTGCGCTTAGCAAAGATCCGTTTCCGTATTTTACAAACAACAAACTCAACCGAACCAAAATTATGGAAAACGCTGTCTATAATGTCATTGTCCAGTTTTCGGACGCGGACCTGGCGACAAGAGAGTATACTTGAGAAGATGAAAACAAAGCTTGTTATATTTGGCATCACAGGTGATCTCAGCAAGAGCAAACTTCTACCTGCACTTGAACAAGTTATTGGTACGGGGGACTTTGATGACGTGTCGATTATTGGCGTGTCGCGTCGTGAGGTCGAACTTGCTGAACTGCTTGATGGACTGACAGGGCTGCAGGGGTGTACGAGCATATATGCCATGGATCTTGCACAGCAAGCAGACTACGTAGGCTTAAAACGCTACCTGGCACTCACATCTAATGAACAAGCGTTAGTGTATCTCGCTGTACCGCCAAGTGCCGCTGCACAAATCGTCGACTTTTTAGCTGATGCGAAACTCAACACTCCGAACATAAAACTGCTATTTGAAAAACCGTTTGGCTTTGATCGGTCATCAGCCCAAGATTTAATTGATCGTATTGCGAGGAATTTCAACGAAGATCAGATTTATCGCATCGATCACTACATGGCCAAAGAAGTAGCGGCTGAAATTATACGACTTCGTACGAGTGCCGAGGAGCACCAACATACTTGGGATAATCAATCAATTGCTGCTGTTAATATTGTGGCGTCAGAGACACTTGGTGTTGGTCATAGAGCAACGTTTTACGAACAAACTGGAGCATTACGCGATGTTATTCAGGGTCACTTACTTCAATTACTATCGTTAGTGCTGATGGATATCCCAGACCAGTATGT
>CAZDKN010000009.1:0-5411 GCA_964506065.1 uncultured Saccharimonas sp. (SeqCode)
CCATGGTTTAAGATGTTCCAAAACGCCCGTGACTGGATAGAGAAAAACGAATCTCTATAGGTCAAGTAGCCGACCGCCACTTTTCACAAAATCAGCTATTCGGTGAAAATCTTTAATAATAACATCTGCTTCCGATAAGTCCTGGTCGTTGTGGGGCAGTCCTGCGAACCCTAAGCACTTCATACCAGCAGCTTTAGCTGCTCTTACCCCAAATAACGCGTCTTCGATTACGACACATTGCTGTGGCTGAGCACCTAATCGTTTTGCTGCGAGTAGGTAGCAATCAGGCGCAGGTTTACCATGTTCAACATCGTCGCCAGATACTGTTGTTTCAAAGTAATCAATAAGTTTTAGCTGGTTTAGAAACAGGTCAATACGTTTAGGGTTCGAGGATGAAGCGAGAGCAATACGATACCCAGCAGAGTGGAGTTGATGTATCAGTTCAACTACGCCATCAACGACGGGTATTTCGTCCAGTGTTTTCAAATGTTCTACGTACTTCTCTCGTCCTGATTCGATCAAAAAATCTATATCGTGATCAAGTTGATACATTTCTTTGAAGACTTCCCACGTACCTCGCGAGTTCATACCGCGTTGTGGCTCAAAAGGTTTGGCTTCAAGATCAGCACCAAGTTCCTGGAGGTACCGTTTGTGATGTGCGTCAGTCAATGGTTCTGTATCGACGATCACGCCATCCATATCAAAAATAACTGCATTCATGTACGTAGTATACCAGCTAGCGAGGAATGATTTGGTCTGGATCAGGTCCGACGCCAATAATTGAAATTGGTACACCGATTTGCTTTTCGATGAATTCAATATAGTTCTGAGCATTTTTTGGTAAATCACCAAACTCACGGATACCCTGAATGCCTTCAGTCCATGATGGTAACGACTCATAAATCGGAGTTGATTGTTCAATTGCAGTTGCTGAGTCTGGTGCGATTTCAATTCTCTGACCATCCTTTTCATACGCAACACAAATCTTAATTTCGTCACCGTAACGAGGCACCCAATCGACTTTTGATAAGATTAGTTCGTTCGTGCCATTGATCAAGTTGGCTCGTCGTATTTGAGGTAGGTCCAAGTATCCTAAACGTCGCTTGCGACCTGTCGTCGTACCATATTCGGCATCAACCGTAGTCATGTCGCCGTGTAATCTAGCAAGTTCATCTACATTAGTTACTTCGGTAATGTATGGGCCACCACCTACATGCGACTGGACTGCTTTGGCAACACCAGTTACTTTACCAATGAGTGACGGAGCTATCCCTAGACCCGGGGCAACACCGCCAGATGTAGTCGACGTTGAAGTCGTGTATGGGTACATGCCGTGATCAATATCAAGCAAGAATGCTTGTGCGCCCTCGGCCAACACTCGTGCTGACGTACTCTGGCGAAGTGCGTCGTTGATATAAACAACGGTGTCTGTGATAAAATCGGCCAAATGCTTCGTGCTCTCGACGTATTCGTCCGCTATGTGCCGTTCGTCAATTGCAGGTAGTCCAGCAGCTTCTCGCTGCGGTTTCTGGATCATCAATGCGTCATAAATTGCAGTCTTTAAGCCGTCTGGGTCGTTTTGTAGCATCTCGGCACGAACGCCAACTCGTAACGCCTTGGCAGCAGAGACCTGAGCGATACCGGACTTGGTGCTGCCTTGTCCGCCAGCACCTGCTTCGCGAATTTCGTCGTCGTAAATATGGCTTGGAATAATCAAATGAGCGCTAGAGCTAATTTTTAGATTAGCAGGTGTTACTGTAATGCCTTTGGCTTCAATGCTGGCAATTTCCTCAACAAGCTTTGGCAAGTTCACTAACGTGCCGTTACCAATAACATTCACGACACCAGGATGAGCAATGCCTGATGGAACAAGGTGTAATTTCAAGACGTCACCATTTGCAAGAACGACAGTGTGCCCAGCGTTGTTGCCACCGTTAAAACGTGCAACGATATCATAATCCTTGGCTGCTATGTCAACAAAACGACCTTTGCCTTCGTCGCCGCGTTGGAGCCCAACTATTACATCAACTGCCATATACTGCTTTCAGTATACGAGAGTTCACGCTACCGAACAACACTTTATAACACCCAAGACGAATTTCTGATATACTTATGCTTGCTGTAACGTCTCTGTGTTGAGAGAATAAAGTGTAATCATGCTAACTAGAAAGAGGTGAGATTCCTAACATGACCAAACAAAAAAACGCATTACTATCTGTGTACGACAAAACTGGCATCGTAGATTTTGCCGAGTCGCTCGTCAAACTTAACTGGAATATTTATTCGTCAGGCGGGACCGCCAAAGCACTCGCCGACGCTGGCCTGCCCGTGACTGACGTCGCCACACTCGTTGGCGGCAGTGCAATCCTCGGTCACCGCGTTGTCACATTGTCGCGCGAGATTCATGCAGGCCTGTTGGCTCGATATATTGCTGAGGACGAAGCCGAAATGGAAAGTCTTAACCTACCATACATTGATTTAGTTTGTTTCAATTTATATCCCCTTGCTGAAGAGATCGCTAAAAGTGACGCGACCCCTGAATCTGTAATTGAAAAAACTGATATCGGCGGACCTGCTGCGCTTAACTCTGGCGCAAAAGGTGAGCGTATCGTCATTGGTGATCCTGCTGATTATCAACTTGTGGTTGATTGGCTCAATGCTGACAGTCCTGATGAAAAAGCATTTATCAAAGATCTTTCTGCCAAGGCTTACTTTACGACTGCAAAATACTATCTGCCTGCTGCTAAATACCACTCCGACGCAAAGTTCGAAGGCATGCTTGGTGAGCGTGTCGAAAATCTCAAGTATGGCGAGAGTCCTTATTTAGCACCTGCTGCACACTACAAAGTAGGTGACGATACCGATCCATTAGCGCTTCATAAGTTCTCACTCATCGAAGGTGATGCGCGAAGCTTTATTGGCCTTACTGACGCTGACTGTTTGCTGCAAGGACTGACACATATTGCCGCTGGATTCGAGTTAAATTTTGGTAAAGTGCCTCTGATGGCAATGGGAGTCAAGCACGGCAACGCCTGTGGCGCTGCGGTCGGCGACGATCCAATCAAGGTCATCAAAGAAATGATTGCAGGCGACAAGCGCGCACTCTTTGGTGGCGTAATCATGACAAACTTTCCGATCACACGTGAGGTCGCAAAAGCCATGACTGAACTTGAGGAAGGTGACCCGCCAAGACTGTTTGATGGTGTCTTTGCGCCTGCATTTGATAGTGACGTCCCAGAAATGTTGCAAAGAGCCCAAGGTAAATGCCGCATGATGGCAAATCCAGCACTCGCTAGCCTAACGATTGACTCACTTGACCACACCACACGTAGGCGTCAAATCCGCGGAGGTTACTTAACGCAACCTAACTACACATTTGTATTAGACTTATCAAAATCTGACGTTCATGGCACGCCACTAACTGAACAAGAAAGCTACGACATGATTACTGCATGGGCAATTGGTAGTATCAGTAACAGCAACACGATTACATTAGTCAAACAGGGCCAGTTAGTAGGTAACGGCGTTGGTCAACAGGACCGTGTTGGCGCGGCAGAACTCGCTGTTAAACGCGGACGTGACGCAGGTCACGACGTAGCAGGCGCTATGGCATGGAGCGATAGCTTCTTCCCAGCACCAGATGGTCCAGAAGTACTTGGAAATGCAGGCATCAAAGCAATATTCTCAAGTAGTGGCTCAAAGCGCGACCAAGAGAGCATCGACATGTGTGAAAAAATGGGTGTCACGCTTTTGATGCAACCTGATAGCGAAGTGCGAGGCTTTGCCAAACACTAATGTCTACGATTTATTTGAAAAATCTTGTTGTTGATGCCAAGCATGGCGTCTACGATCACGAAAAAGTCACCCCACAGCGATTCAAAATCGATCTAGAGCTCGAGGCGGATAATGCTGCATCTTTTGAGTCCGACAACGTCAAAGACACCATCGATTATGCCTACGTCAGACAAACAGTAATCAACACAGTTCAAAATAACAGCTTTGATTTGATCGAACGTTTGGCAGCAGAGATCGCCAAACAAGTACTGATGGACAGGCGCATTTTTGAAGTGACTGTTGCTGTCTACAAACTAGATGCTTTCCCGACAGGACTACCTGGCGTGGAAATTACTATTACCCAAGAATAACTCTACAACTCTAGAAATGATGCTGCTTTTTGTAATGATTCCTGATATTCGTCGCTTTGATCCGAATCGTAGACGATACCTCCACCAACAGATAAATACACATCCTCACCCTGTTTGATCATTGTTCTGATGGCAATATTACTGTCGAGCTCTCCTGTTGGTTGAACAACAAACACTGCGCCAGTATAAATGCCTCGACGCTTCACTTCTAGCTCGTCAATAATTTCCATTGCCCGTTTTTTTGGGCAGCCCGTAATAGAGCCTCCTGGCATCAGGGCTGCTAACGCAGCAATGGGCGAAACGTCAGCTCGTAACCGCGCCCGTATCAATGAATGTGCGTGCCACAGGGTAGGGTATGCCGTTAAGACGCGTTCGTCGATAACTTTTACAGAACCGATCTCAGCAACAACACCCAAATCATTACGCATGAGGTCGGTAATCATATCGAGTTCCGCACGCTCTTTAGTATTCTCTCGCAAATCCATTTCTATACTGGCGTCTTCCTGGGGTGTAGTGCCGCGCGGTCGAGTGCCTTTAATCGGCGATGTTTCTATAACGTTATCGCCGATACGGATGAATCGTTCTGGTGACATACTAATCACGTCAAACCTGTCCCCACCAATATAACTTTGGAAGTCGGCGCCACTACTTGGCGACAAGTGACGATATATATCAATTCCGCTTAGTTTAGTTGTTCCTTCCAATCGGTGAGTCAAGTTCGCTTGATAGATATCACCAGCCTCGATATATTGATGAACTTTTTTGTAGGCTTTATTGTACGCGTCTTGGGACAGGACAGGTGATAGTGGTTTACTATAAAGACGTTCGCTTACAGGAAGTGGCGGTCGACTCATGATTGCTTTGACCTCTTGATGAAACTTGTCATCACAATGTAACGTTGCGCTGTCGTCAACAAAGGTAATCCAGTTATCAAACGCTGCGGCAAAGACAATCGGAGTATGTAAATCGTCGTCGGTGATGAGTGTCACGTTATGCTCAGCACAGCCAAAATCGTACGATAGATAACCAATAACTATCCGTCCCGCTTGTTGTTGTGACGCAACAAACGACTCTAAATGACCAGTGAGATCTGCGTCGTATTTTGATACTTCAAAGACTTCCTTAGGATTCCAGGCGACAGTAGGTTGCCAACCGTTGGCCGTGTTACTGTTTAGCGCCGTGATGTATTTTTCATGCTCGTCTAAACGTGCAAGGATGCTGTCTAAACTTATCCGAACACTCATGATAAAAAATTCCTTACAATTT